>CALMNV010000149.1 GCA_937873285.1 uncultured Intrasporangium sp.
ACCATGGGCGGCGGCCCGCAGATGTACACCTCTCACTTGGCGATGTTGGACTCGCGCTGCCCGACGACGTCGGTGACGTTGCCGGTCTGCGCCTCGAACCCGTATGCCGCCGGGTCCTCGGGTATCGACTCCGAGAGGCACACGATGAACTCGAAGCCGGTCAGCTTCTCCCCGAGGGCCTTGATCACGTCGACGTAGAACAGGTCCTGCGCCGTGCGCGCCCCGTAGTAGAAGCGCACCGGTCGGGTGCTGTGCGTCTCCTGGAGGTGGCGAAGCAGCGACAGGATCGGCGCCATCCCGGCCCCCCCGCCGATGCACACCACCGGGAGCACATGCCCCTCCTTGAGGGTGAAGGAGCCGTAGGGACCGGTCAGGTGCAGCTCGTCGTCGACCTGGAGAGCGCCGTCGAGCAGGGCCGAGAACCGGCCCCCCGGGTACTTCTTGATGAGGAACTCGACCTCGCCCGGGGTCGACTGGGTCGTCGCCATGGAGAACGAGCGGTGCTCCGTGGTCCCGGGGATCCCCAGGTCGGCATACTGCCCGGGCTTGAACTCGTAGGTCTCGGGCTCGACCGCGCGCAGCCGGAGGGACACGATGTCCCGTGTCATCGGCTCGATCGCCGTGACCCGGGCGCGCACGTTCTGGATGGCGACGCCGCCGAGGAGCTCGTCCTCGTCGAAGTTGAGCAGCTCGATGGTGCAGTCGCTGAAGGCATGCGCCCGGCACAGCAGCACGTAGCCCTCGTCCACCTCGGCGTCGTTGCAGGCGAAGGTGGAGTAGCGCTCCATCTGGATCTCGCCGTCGAGAAGGAAGGACTTGCAGGCCGAGCACTGGCCCTCCCGGCACCCGTGCATCAGGTGGATGCCCTGGCGGAAGGCGGCATCGAGGATCTTCTCGTCCTCGCCGACCTCCATCTCGATGTCCACGGGCTCGAAGCGGATCCGGTGTGTATCGGCCACGGGGGCCCCTCTCCTCAGTAGTGACGGCGTGCTGCCAACCGGGCCAACCGGGTGGCGCCGCAGCGAGCGGCGCCACCCGGCCCGGTCGGTGCGGCAGTCGCCTGCGGCGACGACCGCGTGCCGCGCAGTCGACCGTCTCAGGCGACCTTGGTGCCGTTGGTGCGGTACTCGGCCACGTGGGCCTCGCGCTCCGCGTCCGACATCTGGTTGAGCAGGATGTTCGGGCTCATGAAGGTGTTTCCGCGCAGGTCGTCGAGGGTCCACATCTTCTTGGGGTCGTCGAGCTCGAGGTGGGGCTGCCCGATGAGGGTCTTCCCGTCGTCGCGGACGTAGCCGAGGTCCTTGACGATGTCGGCCAGGTCCTTGTCGTGGTGGAGCGTCTCCCACTCCCGGAAGCCGGTGAGGCGGCCCATGTTGGGCGTGGGCCGGCCGTCGTACTCCGGGCGGAAGGCCACCGCGTCGGTCCAGTGACAGGTCTCCGAGCAGTACGTGCGCCACTGGTCGTCCACCTTGTCGTCCACGATGTCCTCGTGGATGAGGCAGGGCACCATGCACGTCCAGCACCGGTGGGGGTAGGTGTAGCCCACGTCCTCGAACGCGATGGGCTTGTTCCGTCCGGGGTAGGCCATCCGGTTGTAGCTCTCCCACCACCTGCCGAACTTCGAGTACCAGCCGGGGTACTTCTCCTCGAACCACTCGAAGTCCTTGTCCGTCATGGCGTCGATCCGCCAGTAGTTGACGGGCCACCCGGTGGCGAAGAAGCGCGCCACCTCGTGGACGTAGCTCTTGTTGACGATGCGGTTCCACGCCTCCTCGACGAGGTCGTGCGGGATCGTCAGCCCGTACTTCTCGAGGGGAAGCAGGTAGCTGCGGTAGTAGTCGTCGTAGATCCAGCGGCGCCACATCTCCGCGTAGCTCTCGCGGTCCTTGCGGCGGTCCTTCGTGCCGTACTCGATGAAGGTGCCGATCGCGGCGTCGACGACGCAGTGGTTGTTCCACCACGCGTAGCGCAGGTCGCGCTCGAGCAGCGGCCGGTTGCGCTCGTCGGCCAGGGCCATGAGCAGGATCGAGTAGCCGTTGGAGATGTGACGCGATTCGTCCGACTGCACCGAGTGGAACACCGTCGGCAGCAGGTAGTCGCCGTTGGCGGCGGCCTCGTCGGGCATGGCGACGAAGAGGGTGTTGGTGAAGGCGGTCTCCGCGACGACGGTGAGGTAGATGTTGGCGGCGGTGATCGCGTCGCCCGTGATGAACCCCTCGCCGAACTGCCGGCCGATGGTGCCCGCGTAGTTGTTGGCGAACCCCTTCTCGGTGATGTCGAAGCCGGCCGGGTCGATGTAGTGGTTCATGTAGAGCTTCTTGAGGTTCATCTGGATCGTCGAGTGCCGCACCTCGTCGATCATCTGGACCGCGAGCCCGTTGTGGATCTCCGGGTTGGGGACGGCGTCGATGGCCATCGGCATCGCCCTGGCCGCCGAGATCTCCGGGAAGGGGATGATCGACAGGAAGAGCTTCTGCCACTCGAGCCAGCGCTGCTGCACCTGGCGGAACATGTTGCCGCGGATGGCGCCGTCCATCGCACCGTAGACCCGGTTGTCCTTCTCCTCCTCCATGGGGAAGTAGGAGCGCATGATCTGCTTGAGCGGGTCCTTCTTCGGGGCCTTCTCGAACGTGTAGTCCGTGCCGAAGCGGGTGGCGGGCGTCGCGAACGTCGGCTCCCAGGACAGCTCGGTGATCTTCGCATGTGCCTTCGTCAGGCTCTGTCTGCTCAATGTTGCCTCCTCGGTCTCAGACCGGCGTCCTTGCCGGGCTGCGGCGGCGAGATGGTCCGCCGCGTGCAGTCAGGATGGCCAGCCGCTCGGGAAGCGGATGTCTCAATCTGAGAGCGCGGGCCGCCCCCCGGGCAGGCTGTCTCATGTTGAGACAGTCCCTCCGGGAGACCACCCCGGCGGCTTGCCAGCGGGAGGCCCACCACCGCACACTGCAAGCACCCACGCAGCGCACCGCGGCACCGTGTCGGAACCGAGAGGGAGAGTGTGGCCAAGCCCACGCGCACCCGTGACCCGCGGACCGTCCGGGAGGGGCGAGCTCTTCGTGAGCACTTCATCGAGTCCGGTGTCCTCGAGCCCGCCGTCCGGGACATCATCGGAGAGTCCTGGATGCGTAGTCGCCAGGCCGGCGTCGATCCTGCGGTCGTCCATGCTCCCTACGCACCGGACATCGGGGCCACGGAGCTCACCCCGATCGTCCAGGCGGTCATGGGCCGGATGAGCAAGGAGCTCGCCGGCGAACCGGTCAGCATGATCTTCGCCGACCGCAAGGGCCAGGTGCTGCACCGGATCTGCGTCGACGCCTCACTGCGCAGGGTGCTGGAGAAGGTGAGCCTGGCCCCCGGCTTCTCGTATGCCGAGCAGACCGTGGGCACGAACGGCATCGGGACGGCCCTGGAGCGGGGCGCTCCGACCCTCGTCGTCGGAGACGAGCACTTCTCCGAGCCGCTGATGCGCTTCGGCTGCGCCGGCGCTCCCGTTCACCACCCGGTGAGCCGCGCACTGCTCGGGGTGCTCGACCTGACCTGCGCGGCAGGAGCCTCGAACCCCTTGCTGCTGACGTATGCGCGGATCCTCGCCGAGCAGATCAAGGAGGAGGTGCTCACCCGCAGCTCCAGCCGGGAGATGTCCCTCGTGCGGGACTACCTCGCGGCGTGCCGCCACGCCACGGTGCCCATCCTCGCGCTCAGCGACGACCTCGTCATGATGAACCGGCTCGCCCAGCAGCGGCTCGACGGGGCGGACCGGACCGCGCTCATCGCCCACACGAGCGACGCCTTCGGCGCGCAGGAGCCGCGCACCTTCGTCGCCGACCTGCCGAGCGGCGCTTCGGCACGGCTGGACTACCGGCCCTCCCTCGTCGGCGACGCCGTCATCGGCGGGGTGTTCCGGGTCCAGATCTCTCGAAGCCCTGCTCCCCTGCCGGCCATCCGCTCCCGGCCGGAGGCGATGCCACTGCCTGGCCTGGCGGGCGGGAGCCCACCGTGGCTACGCACGGTCGGCCAGCTCCGGGAGGCGCATCGCCAGGGCACGTGGACGATCGTGCAGGGAGAGCCGGGTGTCGGCAAGCACGCCCTCGTCAGGGGCATACACCTCGCCATGACACCCGGCCGGCACCTGCGCACCCTCGACGCCGCGGTCGCGGCAGAGGACCCCGACAGCTGGTACCAGGAGGTGGAGGAGGAGTTCGGCCTGGACGAAGGCACGCTGGTGCTGCGCCACCTCGACCGGCTGCCAGACGTGCTCGTGGAGCCGCTGGCCACCCTGCTCGTCGAGCAGTCGGCCGGTGGCCGGGGACCGCAACGCTGGGTGGTGGCCACCTATGACACGGCTGCTGAGGATGCTGCCGCACGGGCCTGTGTCATCCCCAGCTTCGACCGGACGGTCGTCGTCGAGCCGCTCCGCCACCGCCCCGAGGACGTGCGGGCCCTCGTCGTGACACTGCTGCGCACACTGACCCCCGCGGGTCGGCAGCTGGAGATCTCTCCGGGGGCGCTCGCCCAGCTCGCGCGGCACCCATGGCCGGGCAACGTGGCGCAGCTGCGGGACGTGCTGCGGCGCATCGTCGCACTGAAGCGCAGCGGCACCATCGAGCTCGCGGACCTGCCTGCCGAGTGCATGTCGGTCGGCAGGCGCACCTTCACGCCGCTCGAGGCGCTCGAGCGCGACGCGATCACGCGCGCGCTGCACGACCATCGCGGCAACAAGGCGCTGGCAGCGAAGCACCTCGGGATGTCACGGGCGACGATCTACCGCAAGATCCGCGCCTACGACATCGTCGCCAGCGCCCGCACCTAGCCCTCGCCCGCACCTAGCCCTCGCCCACCCCGACACCCCGGCACCCCGCCGGCGCGGCGAGCCTCGCTGCCCGTGAGCCGGGCCGTCAGCCCAGCAACTGCGAGATGGCGTAGATGAGCAAGCCGATGAGCCCGCCCACGAGCGTGCCGTTGATGCGGATGAACTGCAGGTCGCGCCCGACCTGCAGCTCGACCCGATCGGCCGTCTCCTTGCCGTCCCAGCGCTCCACCGTGTGGCTGATCACGCGGGTCAGCTCGGTGCCATAGCGCTCGACGGCATACACGGTCGCGTCCGCGATCCGCCGGTCGACCCGCTCGCGCAGATCGAGGTCCGCGATGAGCCGCTCGGCCAGCGCCCGGACCTCCGCCACCGCCCTGGTGCGAAGCGGCCCGGACGGGTCCTCCAGCGCGGCGACGACGACGCCGCGGAAGGAGCGCCACAACGACATCGCCGTGACCGCCACCTGCGGGTGGGTGAGCAGCCGCTCCTTGAAGCGCTCCGCGCGCGCCTGGGTGGCCGGGTCGTGCTGGAGGCCGTCGGCGAGGTCGAGCAGCAGCCGGTCGAGGGCCACCCGCACGCTGTGCGACTCGTCCCGCCGGATGTCGGCCAGCCAGCGCAGCGCCTCGAAGTAGAGCCGGCGCGCGACGAGGTCGTTGACAGCCTGCGGCACCCACGAGGGGGCGCGTTCGACGATGAGCGACTCGAAGAGGTCCTCGTTGTCCACGAGCCAGCGCCGGCCCTCGTCGAGCGCGAGGTCGACCAGCCCGACGTGCGCCCGGTCGCGCACCACCTGGTCGAGCAGCCCCCCGGCGAGCCCGCTCACCGGCTCCTGGACGAGCCGGGGCAGGACGGCCTGCTCGAGCACGGCCTGCACGTCGGCGTCCGGGACTCGATGCAGCGCGTGGACCGTCACGGTCGCCACCTCGTCGACCAGCCGCTTGGCGTGACCGGGTGCGAGGGCCCACTCGGCGAGCCGCCGGGTGGGCTCGGCGTCGAGGACCCGGTCGCGCACCACGTCCTCGCGCAGGAAGTTCTCCCCGACGAACTCCTCGAGGCTGCGCCCGATCATCTCCTTCTTGCGCGGGATGAGCGCGGTGTGCGGAATGCGCAACCCCAGCGGGTGGCGGAAGATGGCCGTGACGGCGAACCAGTCGGCGACGGCGCCGACCATGGACGCCTCCGCGCCGGCGTTGACGTAGCCGAGCCACCCTCCCTCCTGGCCCCGCGTGGCGAGGTAGATGGCGGCGGCGACCACGAGCAGCCCGGTGGCGAGCAGCCGCATCCGGCGCAGGTCCGCGCGGCGCCGCGCGTCGAGCGCCGGGTCGACGACAAGGCCCAGCGGACGGCCCGGTGGACCGCTCACCGGGCGGCCTCGATCTCGAAGGTGAGCGCGTCGATGCGGGCCCGGGTCTCCGCGTCCGCGGCCAGGCGTTCACCGACCCGGGTGGCCACCGCCGCCACGGCCTCCGCGTCCCGACCGGCCGGCAGGGTGAGCACGACCCGCAGCATCCCCCCGCCGGCCGGCGTCCCGGCCTCCAGTCGGTATGCCGTGACCTCGGCCTCCGCGTGGACCGCCGCGCCGACCGCCGCCGCCACGTGGTCGTCGAGGTGGGCCGGCAGCCAGGGCCGCTCCTGCGCCAGCGCCTCCAGCATGCTCGGGCGCAACACCGTGGCCGTGGCCGAGGCCACGTCGACGAGGAGCGCCTGGCACCCCTCGGCGATGGCGGCCCGCGCGGCGACAGCCGCCCGCACCGGGACCGGCCGGGCCGCCGGGTCCCACTGCGCCAGCCTGGCGGTCGAGGAAAAGATCGGCAGGGCGCGCGAGCCGTCGGGGGCGGTCAGGGTCACCGCCGCCATGTCGCTGCGCGTGTCCACCGCCGCCGATCCCGAGGTGTCGGTCTCCGTCGCGATCGCCACCACCGGCACGAGCCACCGGGCCTGCGCGACGCACCGCAGCAGCTCGACCTCCGCCGCCGAGGTGGCCTCCGCAGTGCTTCTCGCGGTGCCCTCGGCCGTGCCGGCTCTCGTGGCGGCGCGCAGGGCCGCCTCCAGGACCGCGTCCAGCCCGCCGGAGTCGCCCCCGAAGGCCGGCGCGGGGATCCGCTTGCCGGCCCATGCCTGGCCGGCCGAGTCCGTCGCGCGCTCCACGCCGTCGAGCGGCGTCGCGGGATCGGCGCTCACGTCGGTCGCCCGGCGAGGTCGAGGGCCTCCGGCAGTGAGAAGGCCCCCCGGTAGAGCGCCGAGCCGATGATGGCGCCTTCCACCCCGGCGGGCACAAGCCCCCGCAGGACCGTGACGTCCTCCAGCGTCGACACGCCGCCGGAGGCGACGACCGGGCGGTCGGTGCGGGAGCAGACCTCCTGCAGCAGCCCGACGTTGGGCCCCTGCAGCATGCCGTCCTTGTTGACGTCGGTCACGACGTATCGGGCGCAGCCCTCCGCGTCGAGGCGCTCCAGGGTCTCCCACAGCTCGCCGCCGTCACGGGTCCAGCCGCGGGCGGCCAGCGTCGTGCCGCGCACGTCGAGGCCGATGGCGACCCGGTCGCCGTGCTCGGCGATGACGGCTGCGGTCCACTCCGGGTCCTCCAGGGCGGCTGTGCCCAGGTTGACCCGACGGCACCCGGTGGCCAGGGCCGCGTCGAGCGACTCGCTGTCGCGGATCCCGCCGGACAGCTCCACCTTGAGGTCGAGGCGTCCGACGATGGAGCCGATGAGCTCCCGGTTGCCACCACGTCCGAAGGCCGCGTCGAGGTCGACGAGGTGGATCCACTCGGCGCCCTGGTCCTGCCACGCCTTCGCTGCCTCCCACGGGTCGCCGAACCGGCCCCCGGTGCCGGCCACGCCCTGGACGAGCTGCACCGCCTGCCCGTCCGAGATGTCGACGGCCGGCAGCAGCTCGAGTCGGGGCTGTTCGGGCATGTCGGTGGCTCTCCTTGTCGTGACGAGATCTGGGCGCCGGCGGAGCGCCGGCGGGCGAGTTGCTCAGGACAAACTGCGGACCCAGTTGTCGAGCAGGTGCAGCCCTGCCGACCCGGACTTCTCCGGGTGGAACTGAGTGGCACAGAGCGGGCCGTTCTCGACGGCCGCGACGAACGGTGCGCCGTGCTCGGACCACGAGACGACCGGCGCGACGGCCGCGAAGGAGCCGGTGGGGCGCAGCGTCCAGGACTGCACGGCATACGAGTGCACGAAGTAGAAGCGCTCCCCCTCCACGCCGGTGAAGAGCACCGAGCCCGCCTCCGGCTCGACCGGCGACCAGCCCATGTGGGGCACGACCGCGGCAGGCAGCCGCTCGACGAGGCCCGGCCACTCGCCGAGTCCCTCGGTGGGCGAGGCGGAAGGCTCGGTGGAGCCGTCGAAGAGCACCTGCATGCCGACGCACACCCCCAGCACCGGCCGACCGCCGGCGACGCGTCGGTCGATGATCCGGGGGCCTTGCGCCGCTCTCAGGCCGGCGAGGCAGGCGTGGAAGTTGCCCACGCCCGGGACGAAGAGGCCGTCCGCCGCGAGCGCCGCCTGCGGGTCCGCCGTGAGCGTGACCGTGGCGCCGACCCGCTCGAGCGCCCGCACGGCGGAGCGCACGTTGCCGCTGCCGTAGTCGAAGACGACGACGTCCGCCGCCATGTCAGCGCCTCATCTCAGAGCGCGCCCTTTGCGCTCGGGATGCCGACGACGCGCGGGTCGCGCGCGACGGCCGCACGGAGCGCGCGAGCCACCGCCTTGAACTGCGCCTCGACGATGTGGTGCGGGTCCCGGCCGGCGAGCACGCGCACGTGCAGGCAGATGCCGGCGTTGAAGGCGACGGCCTCGAACACGTGCCGGGTCATCGAGCCGGTGAAGTGGCCGCCGATCAGGGCGTACTCCTGGCCGGCGGGCTCCCCCTCGTGGACGACGTAGGGGCGCCCCGCGAGGTCGACGACCGCCTGGCACAGCGCCTCGTCGAGCGGCACGAGCGCGTCGCCGAAGCGGGAGATCCCGGCCTTGTCGCCGAGCGCCTCGCGCAGCGCCTGGCCGAGCACGATGGCGGTGTCCTCGACCGTGTGGTGCACGTCGACCTCGATGTCCCCGCTCGCCTTGACGGCAAGGTCGATGAGGGAGTGCTTGGCGAGCGAGGCGAGCATGTGGTCGAAGAACGGCACGCCGGTCGAGACCTCCGACGCGCCCGTGCCGTCGAGGTCGAGGGTCAGCTCGATCGACGACTCGCTGGTGGTGCGGCTGAGGTGGGCGGTGCGGGCGGCGGTCATGACTCCTGCTTCCCGGCGTATGCCGTGGGGCTGCGCAGGTGCGTCGCAGCGAGGGCGGCCATCGCGTCGAGGAAGCGCGTCGTCTCCTGCGGGGTGCCCGCCGTCACCCGCAGGTGGTGCGGGATGCCGACGTCGCGGACGAGGACGCCTTCCTCGAGCAGGGCCAGCCAGGTGGCCCGCTCGTCGGCGAGACCGCCGAAGAGCACGAAGTTCGCGTCGCTCGGGACCGGCCGGGCGCCGATCCGGTCCAGCTCCTCGACGATGCGGTCGCGCTGCTCCTTGATCGCCTCGACGCTGGCCAGCAGCGCGTCGGAGTGCTCCAACGCGACGCGAGCGATGGTCTGGGTGGGGGTGGACAGGTGGTAGGGCAGCCGCACGAGGCGCAGCGCGTCGACGAGCTCGCTCGCGGCGACGAGGTAGCCGAGGCGCCCCCCGGCGAAGGCGAACGCCTTGCTCATGGTGCGGGTGACGACGAGCCGCGGGTTGCCGGGGAGCAGCTCGAGCGCGGTGCGGGTGCCCGGCCGGGCGAACTCGGCATACGCCTCGTCGACGACGACGACGGCGTCCGGCGCCGCGGCGAGCACCGCGCCGACGACCTCGAAGGGCAGCGCGGTGCCGGTCGGGTTGTTGGGCGAGCAGAGGAAGACGACGGCGGGCTCGTGTGCCCGGGCCTGCTCCGCGGCCGACTCCGGCGTGACGGCGAACGTGCCGCGCTCACGGGCGCCGTCGACCCACGTCATGCCGAGGGTCTCGCTGAGGATCGGGTGCATCGAGTAGCTCGGCGTGAAGCCGAGCGCGGTGCGGCCGGGGCCGCCGAAGGCCTGCACGAGATGCGAGAGGACCTCGTTGGAGCCGTTGCCGGCCCACACCTGCTCGGCAGTGACCGTCACGCCGGACTGCCTGCCGAGGTATGCCGTCAGCGCCTTGCGCAGCCGCGTGAAGTCACGGTCGGGGTAGCGGTTGAGGTCGGGCAGCTCGCCGGCGAGCGCGTCGAGGACCGCCTGCACCACCACCTGTGGCACCGGGTAGGAGCTCTCGTTGGTGTTGAGCCGGACGGGCACGTCGAGCTGCGGGGCGCCGTAGGCCGTGCGACCTTGCAGGTCCGGGCGCAGCAGCCGGTGGATCTCGCTCGCCGGGCCCGTCACGCGGGGACCTCGTCGCCGAAGCGTGCGGTGATCGCCTCGCCGTGGGCGGGCAGGTCCTCGGCCTGGGCCAGGGTGACCACGTGGCGCGCGACGTCGCGCAGCGCGGCCTCGTCGTAGTCCACGACGTGGATGCCCCGCAGGAACGACTGCACCGACAGTCCGCTGGAGTGCACGGCGCAGCCCCCGGTGGGCAGCACGTGGTTGGAGCCCGCGGCGTAGTCGCCGAGGCTGACCGGCGCGTGCGGGCCGACGAAGATGGCGCCGGCGTTGCGGACGCGGGCGGCCACCCGGGCGGCATCGCGCGTCTGCACCTCGAGGTGCTCGGCGGCATACGCGTCGACGACGGCCAGGCCGGCAGCCAGGTCGTCGACGAGGACGGTGCGCGACTGCGTGCCGCGCAGGGCGACCGCGACCCGGTCGGAGTGCTTCGTCGCGGGCACCCGCCGGGCGAGGGCTGCGTCGGTGCGGTCGGCGAGATCCTCACTGTCGGTGACGAGCACGGACGCCGCAAGCGGGTCGTGCTCGGCCTGGCTGATCAGGTCGGCGGCGACCAGCTCGGCGTCGGCGGTCTCGTCGGCGAGGATGGCGATCTCGGTCGGGCCCGCCTCGGCGTCGATGCCGATGATGCCCTCCAGCAGCCGCTTGGCCGCCACGACCCAGATGTTGCCCGGGCCGGTCACCATCGAGACGGGGTCGCAGCCGACGCGCGAGGTCCCCCCCGCCGACTCGACCTCCTCCTCGAAGCCGTAGGCGAACATGGCGATGGCCTGAGCACCGCCGACGGCATAGACCTCGTCGACCTCGAGCAGCGCGCAGGCGGCCAGGATCGTCGGGTTGGGGTAGCCGGTGAAGAGGCCGGTGTTCTCCCGCTGCGGCGGAGAGGCGACGGCCAGCGAGCCGACCTGGGCCAGCTGGGCCGGGACGACGTTCATCACGACGCTGCTCGGGTAGACGGCGAGGCCACCCGGGACGTAGAGGCCGACCCGCTCGACGGGGACCCACCGCTCCGTGACGGTGCCGCCGGGCACGACGTGGGTCGTGGTGTCGGAGCGGCGCTGGTCGGCGTGGACGAGGCGGGCCCGCCGGATCGCCTCCTCCAGGGCCGCGCGCAGCTCGGGCGCGAGGCCGTCCAGCGCGGCCTGCAGCACGGCGGCGGGGACGCGCAGCGAGGGGGGACGCACCCCGTCGAACCGCTCCCCCAGCTCGAGCAGCGCGTCGGCTCCCCGATGCTCGACGGCCTCGCAGATCGGCCGCACCTGCTCGACGGCGGATGCGACGTCGAGCTCGGCTCGGGGCAGGGCGCCGCGCAGGAAGCGCACGTCCAGCGTGCGCCCGCGCAGGTCGAGGCGAGACATCATGCCTCGATTCTAGGTGCCCCCTGCCCCCGCGGCGGCGCCGGTGACCACCACCGCCGCGGACACGGCCGCGGGCACGGCCGCGGGCCGGGGGCGCGGCGCCGTCAGGTCGAGGAGCACGGCGGTCTCCCACGCCCACTGGCGCCACTGCCGGTAGCGGCCCGACTGGCCACCGTGGCCGGCCGCCAGCTCGGTGCGAAAGAGGATGGGCGCGGCGCCGGGCACGTCGCGGGTCTCGTGTCGCAGTGCGGCCACCCACTTGGCCGGCTCGGTCGCGTAGACACGGGTGTCGTGCAGGCTCGTTGTCACGAGCAGCGCGGGGTAGCGCGCGGCAGTGACGTTCTCGTAGGGGCTGTATGACTTGAGCAGCCGGTATGCCGCCGGGTCAGCCAGCGGGTTGCCCCATTCCTCCCATTCGATGACCGTGAGCGGCAGCGACGGGTCGAGGATCGTCGTCAGCGGGTCGACGAAGGGCACCGCGGCCGAGACGAAGCGGAACCGGTCGGGCGCCTGGTTCATCACGGCGCCGACGAGGAGGCCGCCCGCCGAGCCGCCCTCAGCCGCCAGGCGGTCCGGGTCGACGACACCGGAGTCGCGCAGGTGGTCGGCACAGGCGATGAAGTCGGAGAAGGAGCTGGGCTTCGCGGCGAGCTTGCCGGCGTCATACCACCCGCGGCCCATCTCGGAGCCGCCGCGGACGTGGGCGATCGCGAAGACCCAGCCGCGCTGCAGCAGCGACAGCCGCATCACCGAGAACCACGGGTCGCTCGAGATGCCGTAGGCACCGTAGCCATGGAGCAGGCCGGGGGCGGTGCCGTCGGCCCGGACGTCGCGGCGGTGCACGATGGAGATGGGGATCGCGGTGCCGTCCGGAGCAGTGGCCCACTCCCGGCGCTGCACGTAGTCGTCGGGGTCGTGGCCGCCGCGCACCTCCTGCTGCTTGAGCAGCGTCAGGGTGCGGGTGGCCACGTCGTAGTCCGACACCGTGCTCGGTGTGGCGAGGGACTCGTGCACCACCTGCACGGTGGAGGTGCGGGTCTGCGGGTTGAGCCCGAGGGCGATCGTGGCGATCGGCTCGTCGAGGGCCACGTCGTGGGCCTCGCCGAGCCCGGTGGGCGCAGCAGGGTCGCGGGCGAGGACCCGCAGCGTGGTCTTGCCCTCCCGCCGCAGGCGCAGGACGAGGAAGTCCTCGAAGCCGTCGACCCCCGTGAGGTACTCCTCCGGCGCCGTGACCTCCAGCGGGCGCCAGTCGTCGGCAGACGTGCTCGTCAGCGGGGCCACGGCGAGCTCGAAGTTGGGCCGTGCGGCGTTGTGGCTGATGTAGAGCAGGTCCCCAACGGGCTCGACGTCGTACTCGACGCCCGAGCGGCGCGGGGCGACGACCCGGGGCGCGCCGAGCGGGTCGGCGGCGTCGAGGATGCGGTACTCACTGGTCGTCTTCGAGCCGATCGCGATGATGACCTGCCGGTCGTCGCGCGAGGCGCCGACCCCGACGAAGAAGCGCTCGTCGGGCTCGTCGTGCACGAGCGTGTCCTCGTGCTGCGACGTGCCGACCGTATGCCGCCACACCTGGTGCGGGCGCCACGCCTCGTCGACCAGCGTGTAGAAGAGGTGGCGCCCGTCCAGCGACCAGGCGAGCGACCCGCCGGTGCCCGTCACGGCCTCGTCGAGCACCTCGCCGGTGCCGATCCGGCGCACCCGCACGTCGTAGCGCTCGTCGCCCGCGACGTCGACGGCATACGCCAGCAGGTCGCCAGCCGGCGACGTCTCGCTCGCTCCCACCGCGAAGAAGTCGTGACCGGCCGCCTCCGCGTTGGCGTCGAGCAGCACCTGCTCACCGTCCGGCGGCGTGTCGCCGTCGAGCACCGGCCGATCCGGGTGCTCGGCGACGAGGACCCGGGCGTCCACGGCATACTGCTCGCCCTCGACGGTGCGCGAGTAGTACCACCAGCGGTCGTGCCGCACCGGCACCGACAGGTCGGTCTCGCGGACCCGCGAGCGCAGCTCCTCGTAGAGCTCGTCGGCGAGGCCGCGCAGGTGCTCGGTGCGGTCGAGAGCATGGGCGTTCTCCGCCTCGAGGTGGGCGAGGAACTCCGACGTCTCCCGCTGCGCCATCCACGCGTACGGGTCCTCGAAGCGGTCGCCGTGGTGCTCGCGACCTCGTGGACACCGGCGCGCGACGGGAGGCTCGTGCATCCGCGCAGTCTAGGTGCCGCGGGTGAGGTGGCCGGTGGGCACCTCAGCGGACACCTCAGCGGACACCTCAGCGGACACCTCAGGGAGGCCGGGCGGCCAGGCGGCCAGGAACCGGCGGCTGGCGAACCGTCGGGGCGACCCGTCGACCGGGTCATCGAACGCCAGAGCCGCGGCGAGCAGCTGGAGCGGCTCACCGAAGTCGTCGTCGGCCACGTCCCGCACGACCGGGTAGAGCGGGTCGCCGACGATCGGGATGCCGAGGCCGCTCAGCTGGCAGCGCAGCTGGTGGGTGCGTCCGGTGCGTGGCACGAGCCGGTAGAGGCCGAGCCGGCCGCGGCGCTCCACCAGCTCGATGAGCGTCTCCGCGTTGGGCGCCAGGCCCGGCACCTCCCGCGCCTGCAGTCGGCCGTGCTCCTTCACCAGGTGGCTGCGCCGCACGAGCGGCAGGCCCAGGTGCTCGCGCACCCCGGCGACGGCGAGATACTCCTTGTGCACCCGCCCCTCGGCGAAGAGCCGCTGGTAGGCCCCACGCCAGCGTTGCTCGGTGGGAAGCAGCAGCACGCCGGCGGTCGGCCGGTCGAGGCGGTGGGCGGGGCTGAGCCCCGGCCGACCGGTGAGCACGCGCGCCCGGGCGAGGGCGCTCTGCGCGACATGCCGACCGCGCGGCGTCGTCGCGACGAAGTGCGGCTTGTCGACGACCACGAGCCGGTCATCCTCGTGGAGCACCTCGATCTCGAACGGCACGACGACCTCGTCGGGATGGTCCCGGTGCGCCCACACCACCGAACGCGGCACGAATGGCGCGTCCGCGGGCACCGGCACACCGGTGGCGTCGACGAACTCTCCGGCGGCGAGCATCCGGTCCACCTCCTCGGCGCGCAGCCCGGCGGCGAGCCGCTCGACGAGGTGGTCGCGCAGGCGCTCCCACGGGCCGCCCTGAGGCATCCGGAAGCGCTGCGCGTCGACGCCGCATCGCTGCGGCAGCGGCGAGGCCGGGATCGCGCCGCGCGCCACCTAGTCGCTCCCCGCCTTCGGCCCGGCTGGCGACGCGGCGGCCGGCCCCACCCGCACGACCCGGGCCTCGGTGCCGGCGAAGGCCGCGTACGCGGCGGCAGCGCGCTCGACGCCCTCCCACCGACGGGCGGACAGCTCGCGGAACGGCTGCACCTCCACGCAGACGTGGGTGCGCCTCTGGACGCGTCGCCAGTTGCCGGCGACCTCCCCGTCGACCACGAGCGTCGGCTTGAAGACCATGTTGCGGCTGGCCACCACCGTCGCGAGGTGCTCGGGGGGCAGCGTCACGTCGCGTGACCTGTAGCCGAGGAGGAGCTCGTCCCACTGGGGCAGCAGGTGCACCGCGCCCGTGGCGGCGGGCACGGGTCGCGCGTCGACGTGCGTGAGCCACACCTGACCGTCCAGGGTCTCGCGCACGAGCCGGTCCTGCACGAGCGCGAGCGCCTCGCGCGTCAGGGACAGCGGCTTGAGGAGCCACCCGGCCAGGTCCTTCTCGGTGACGGGACCGTGGCCGCGCACGTAGCGCTCGGCGACTATGGACAGGCCCTCCTCACGAGAGACCTTGCGGGAGTGCGGAACCCAGGCGTCGATGAGCACGAGGCTCGGCTGCTTGCCGATGAGCGGACCCTGGCAGATCAGGCCGCTCATGCAGGAATGGCCGATGAGGTGGTAGCTGCGCTGGCCGGTCGGGTCGATGCCGTGCCGGCCGAGCAGCGCGGCCACGTCGGGGCGGCTCATCGGCTCGCGCAGGTGCTCCTCGAAGAGCCGGCCGGCCAGCGCGACGTCGGCCTCGGTGATGCCTAGCTGGGCGAAGCGGGTCGCGAGCGTCGTGCCGCGTGGCGCCGCGAGCAGCTCGCACATCCACCGGGCGTCCTCGGCCGGCACCCAGTGGAGGGTGCCGCGCATCGGCCAGGTCCGCACCACCTCCCGCGCGCGGACGGCCGCCTCCACCTGCTGCGCCGTGAGCCCCGAGCGGATCCCGAGCGACCACGCGCCGCTGCTGTAGTCCTGCGCCTGCAGCGCCCCGACGCGGCGCAGCACCTCCAGGGCGGACGTCGGGTCGGCGGCCGTGCCGAGCGGCGGGACGAGCCCGAGGGCGGCCATCCGCATGCGACGCAGCCGCCGCCGGTCGGGCGCGATCACGCGGTGGCCCGCTCGGCGGCATACGGCGACATCCCGGCCGGCATGTCAGCCGAGGCAGGCGGGGACGAGGAGCGCCTTGAGGCCGCCCAACAGCGCGGAGCAGGCGTTGACCCGCAGCGAGTTGTCGAGGGAGAGCAGCACCGAGCGACT
>CALMNV010000150.1 GCA_937873285.1 uncultured Intrasporangium sp.
CTGCGGCACGGGGGGATCTCGCGGCAGTTCGGCACGACGAGCCGGCTCGACGGCAACGGCTTCTACGACGAGGTGCGTGACCTCGGCCAGCGGGTGATCGAGGCGCTCGGCGTCGAGACGTCGGCCACGCACATGGAGTGGTTCTACGGCCCGAAGGGGCTGCGCTTCTCCGAGATCGGCGCCCGGCCGCCCGGCGTCGGGTGCTGGGACCTCTACTCGGCGAGCAACGACGTCGACGTCTACCGCGAGTGGGCGCACGTCATCACCCACGGCCGGCCGGAGCACCCCATGCGCCGACCGTATGCCGCGGGCATCGTCGCGCTGCGCCCCAGCGGCGACGGCGCCATCCAGGGCTACTCCGGGATCGATGAGATCCAGGGCCGCTATGCCGAGTGGATCCTCGACGGCCACTTCCCGCCACCCGGCCACCCCACCCAGCCCGTCGAGGCCGGCTACATGGCCAACGCGTGGGTGCGGATGCGGCACCCGGACTACGACGTCGTGCGGGGCATGCTCGACGACGTCGGCCGCACGATCAAGGTGCACGCCGGCTGAGCCGGTGGCCCGCGACGAGACCGTGACACGCCCATGACGACGATCCTGCTCGGACCTCAGCGCTTCACGACCACGGTGACCCCTGCGCTGCGCTCGCTCGACGTCGACGGCCCGGTGGCGGTGATCAACCCGGGCTGGGAGGAGCGCGAGAGCGACGACGGCGAGCTCGGCGCGCTCCTCGACGGCCGGAGCCGCAACCTGCGCCTGCACGAGCGCCTGGTCGCCGTGCTCGCCGAGGACGAGCGCTTCGCCGCGGCTGCGTTGGCCTTGCGCGACCGGCAGGACGAGCTGCGCGCCTTCTACGGCATACGTCTGCGGTGCGCGATGGACGCCGTCGCGCTCGTGCAGCACCGCTCGTCCCTGCACGGGGTGCGGGGCGCGGCGGTCGATGCCGCCATCGACGCGGTGCGCGACGTGGACAGCTGGTATGCCGCCCAGCTCAAGGAGCTCTACCGCGAGCTCGAGAGCGCGGCGCCCGCCGAGGAGAGCGAGTCGATCAGCCGTCACCGCGAGCAGGTGGCCGACGAGCTGCGGGAGTGCAGCGCCGTCGTGCTGCCCGGAGGTCATGTCGGGTCGCTCGTCCGGGCGCTGCGGATGTTCGGGGTCAGCGTGCCTGCGCAGCTGCCGGTCATCGCCTGGTCGGCGGGCGCCATGGCGCTGACCGAGCGGGTCGTGCTCTTCCACGACTTCGCGCCGCACGAGGCCTCGTCTCCGGAGGTGTACGACCGGGGGCTGGGCCGGCTTCCGGGGCTCGCGGTCTTCCCGCACGCCAAGCGGCGGCTGCGCCTCGATGACGCCGAGGCGATGCAGGTGCTGGCCCGACGGTTTCCCGACCTGCAGCTCGTCCTCCTCGACGGCGGCACCTTCCTGCGCTTCGAGGACGAGGACGGCGGGCTGCCCGAGGGCACGCGCGTCGTGACCTCCGAGGGCCGGGTCGCGCAGGTGGGCTCGTGAACGCCGGACAGCTGGCGATCAACCGGCTCCGGGAGCGGGGACCCGTCGACCGGCCGACCATCGACCGGTTCGTGGCCCGGCACGGCTCACCCATCATCGAGGGGGAGCGGGCCACCTTCCTCTTCCGCGGCGAGGTGGACCAGGCGTTCGTGCGGCACCGCGTCGTGGGCCTGCCGGACCCGCTCGAGATGAGGCGCTTTCCTGACTCGGACCTGTGGGCGGCCACGACTCTGCTCCCGGAGGGCTCCCGGGTCGAGTACCAGATCGAGGTGCGCCGCGGCGACCACTACGAGCGGTTCAACGACCCGCTCAACGCCCGCCTGGCGCACAGCCCGATGGGCTCCTCGTCGGTCTGCGCCGCCGTCGGCTACCAGGTGCCCGACTGGGTGGCGCACGACCCGGAGGCGCGCCCCGGCGAGATCCTTGAGGAGTCGGTGCCGAGCGCGGCGCTGCGCCGCGACCAGCCGGTCAAGATCTACCTGCCGGCGCGGTTCGCCACGACCCTGCGCTACCCCCTGGTCATCGTCCACGACGGCGAGGACTACCTCAACTTCGCCGCCATGAAGACCATCCTCGACAACCTCATCCACCGGCTCGACGTGGAGCCGCTCGTCGTCGCCTTCGTGCCGCCGGGCGACCGGCTCAAGGAGTATCCCGACCACGCGCCGCACGCCCGCTTCCTCGCGCGGGAGCTGGTGCCGCTGCTGACGTCACGGCTGCCGCTCGTCGACGCCCCCGAGTCCCGCGCCCTGCTCGGGTCCTCGTTCGGCGGGGTCGCCTCGCTCTCGACCGCGGTGCGCTATCCCGGCTTCTTCGGCTCCCTGCTGCTCCAGTCGGCCTCTCTCGTCTTCACCGACATCGGCTTCGAGCACGGCGGCGGCCCCTACTTCGACCCGGTGGTCAAGTTCGTCAACCGCTACCGCGCCCGCCCGACCCGGCCGGTCGGGCGCATCTACATGACGTGCGGCGTCTACGAGCCGCTCATCACCCCCAACCGGTCCATGGTGCCGGTGTTCCGTGGAGCGGGGATGACCGTCAACTACGCGGAGGCCCGCGACGGGCACAACTGGGAGAACTGGCGCGACCGGCTGGGACCAGGGCTGTCCTGGCTGTTCCCGGGTCCCCAGAAGTTCGTCTACGAGTGAGCGAAGCCGACATCGGGGAGGACACGTCATGAAGGTCAGCGACCGCTGGTGGTCCGAGCGCCTGGGCTGCGACCTGACCGTGAGCCGGTGGGGCACCTGGGGCGTCCCGGTGCTGCTCTTCCCCACAGCGGGGGGCGACGCCGACGAGGTGGAGCGCGGCGGGCTCATCGACGCGGTGCGGCCGCTTCTCGACGCCGGCCGCGCGAAGATCTACTCCTGCGACAGCACGGCCGGGCAGGCGCTGGTCCGCCGCGAGGGCTCCAGCGACTACCGCAAGGCGCTCTTCAACGCCTACCACCAGGCCGTCGCGGCGGAGGTGGTCCCAGCCATCGCCTCCGACTGCGGTGGCCCACAGCCGCTCGTCGCGGCCGGCGCCTCCATCGGGGCCTTCAACGCGGTGGCCCTCCTCTGCCGCTACCCCCACCTGGTCGACGCGGCGCTCGGCATGAGCGGGACCTTCGACGTCGACGCGATGATCGGCGGCTCGCTCACCGACGACATGTACTACGCCTCGCCGCTGCACTTCCTGCCCGGGCTGGCGGGAGAGGCGCTCGATCGGCTGCGCGGCCGGACGGTCGTGCTCGCCAGTGGCACCGGCGACTGGGAGGACATCTCGGAGTCGTGGCGGATGGCGCGGCTGCTCGGCAGCAAGGGGGTGCCCAACCGCGTCGACGACTGGGGCCCGGGCTACCCCCACGACTGGGCCACGTGGCACGAGATGCTGCCGCTCTACCTCGACGAGCTGCTGCCGTGAGCCCACGGAACGGTCCGGGATGAGCCGGGCGCCCTTCCTGCTGCTCACCTCCCGCTCCGAGGACCACCTCAGCGAGCACGAGGCCGCCGGCCTCAAGCGCCTCACCCGCCTCGCCGACGACGAGGTGGTCCACATCCGCATGGAGCAGGCGGACTTCCTCCCGGTGCCGCTCGACGAGGTCTCCGGCGTCATCCTCGGTGGCAGCCCGTTCACCGCCTCCGACCCGACCGGGCAGAAGTCAGCGGCGCAGCTGCGCGTCGAGGCGGAGCTCACGAGGCTCCTGCAGGAGATGCTCGAGCGCGACGTCCCCTATCTCGGTCTGTGCTACGGCATCGGGGTCACCGCGCTCGTGGCCGGCGGCCGCGTCGACCGGGCCTTCGGTGAGCCGGTCGGCCCGACGACGGTCACGGTGACCGACGCGGGCCGTGCCGACCCGGTCTTCGGCCGTATGCCGCCGAGCTTCCTCGCCTTCACCGGGCACAAGGAGGCGTGCAGCGAGCTGCCACCGGGCGCAGTGCTGCTGGCCACCAACGACGCCTGCCCGGTCCAGGCCTACCGCCTGGGCACGCGCCAGTATGTGACCCAGTTCCACCCCGAGCTCGAGCCCGAGCACTTCATCCACCGGATCCGTGCCTACCGGCACCTCGGCTACTCCAGCGAGCACACGGTCGAGGAGCTCATCGAGCGGGTCGGGCTGGTCGACGTGTCCGAGGCCCACGGCGTGCTGCGCGGCTTCGTCCGCGAGTTCGGCCGGCCGCGCCGATGACCGCGGTGCGACCGCTGGCCGGTGTCGTGGCAGCTGCGCCGCTGGACGGCCCGCGGTGACGTCCCCGGGGCAGGGCCCCGGCGTCCCGGTGCGCGGCCTGCTGCTTGCCGCGGGGGCAGGTCGCCGGATGGGCATGCCGAAAGCGCTGCTGCGCAGACATCCCGGCGGCCCGACCTTTGTCGAGGAGGCGCTGCGTGGGCTGCTCGCCGGCGGATGTGACGGCGCCACCGTCGTCGTCGGTGCCGCCGCCGACGACGTGCGGGAGTCGTTGCACCGGCGGCGCCTCGCGGAGGCGCCCGACGTCGTCGAGTGCTCCAACTGGCGCGAGGGCATGGGCGCCTCGCTGCGCGCCGGCCTCGCCGCGGTGGCGGCCGGCGCCGCGCTCGCACCCCGCCCGGTCCTTGCCGTCGTGGTGACGCTCGTCGACCTCCCCGACGTTGGAGCGCCGGTCGTCCACCGGCTGCTCACGGCGGCGCACCGCGCCGGCCCGTGGCCCACGGTGTTGGCGCGGGCGGCATACGACGGCGTGCCGGGCCATCCCGCCCTGCTCGGGCGCGAGCACTGGGCCGCCGTCTCGGCCACGGCGACCGGCGACCGCGGGGCGCGCGAGCACTTCGCCGCCACCGCGCACCTGCTTGTCGAGATGGCCGACCTGGCAACGGGTCGCGACGTCGACTCCCCCACCGACCTGCCTGACCCGCGATGACGCCGGCCGGCTTCCCAACCCGGCCCCGGTCGGAGATGCTCTGGGGCATGGATGCGGCATTCGGGGCTGTCGACGACGTCACCGCCCTCCTCGCGCGCACCGGCTACCTCGCCGACGAGGCGCTGGCGACCGTGACGTTCCTCGCCACCCGCCTCGCCCGGCCGATCCTCCTCGAGGGCGAGCCGGGGACGGGCAAGACGGCCCTCGCGCAAGCCCTCGCGCAGGGGCTCGACCTGCCGCTGCTGCGGCTGCAGTGCTACGAGGGGATCGAGGCGACCCAGGCTCTCTACGACTGGGACTTCCCGCGCCAGATCCTGCACCTGCGCGCGGTGGAGGCGCTGGCCCGCGACACGCACCGCGACCCCGCAACCGTGGAGGCCGAGCTCTTCGACGAGCGCTTCCTGCTCGCCCGGCCGGTGCTGCAGGCCCTGCGGCGCAGCCCGTGCGTGCTGCTGCTCGACGAGATCGACCGCGCCGACGACGAGTTCGAGGCCTTCCTCCTCGAGGTCCTCTCGACGTGGCAGGTGACGGTCCCCGAGCTCGGCACCATCAGCGCGCCCGTGCCACCGCTCGTCGTGCTCACCTCCAACCGCACCCGCGAGCTGCACGACGCCCTCAAGCGCCGCTGCCTCTACCACTGGATCGACCACCCCGGGATCGCCCGCGAGCTGCAGATCGTGCAGACCCGGCTGCCGCACGTCTCGTCGGGGCTGGCCGAGCAGGTCGTCCGGCTCGTCCAGCTGCTGCGTGGCTCCGGAGAGCTGATCAAGCCGCCCGGGGTGGCCGAGACGCTGGACTGGGCGAGGGCGCTGCAGGCCCTCGGCGCCGTCACGCTCGACGCGGAGGTGGCCAGTGCCACCCTCGGCGCGGCCATCAAGTACCGCGAGGACGCCGACCGGGTCCGCGCCCAGCTCGACCGGCTCCTCACCCCATGACGGCGGACCGCAGGCGTGGGCCCGAGGAGGTGCTCCTCGGCTTCGCCCGCGCGGTGCGCGCGGCGGGCGGCGCGGTGACCGCGGACCGCGAGCGCACCTTCCTCGTGGCCGTGGCGGCCGTGGGTCTGGAGCGCCGGAGCCACGTCTACTGGGCCGGCCGGGCGACCCTGACCTCGTCGCCTGCCGACGTCGAGCGCTACGACGCCGTCTTCGAGGCGTGGTTCTCCGCGAGACCGAC
>CALMNV010000151.1 GCA_937873285.1 uncultured Intrasporangium sp.
CCCGCCGCGGCGGCGTTGACGCCGTGCTGGCGCTCGAGGAGGTCGAGGTCGCCTACGGGGCGATCCGGGCGGTGAAGGGGATCACGCTCCAGGTCGGGGCCGGGGAACTGGTCACCCTGATCGGCTCCAACGGGGCCGGCAAGACCACGACGATGAAGACGGTCTCCGGGCTGCGCCCCGTGCGAGCCGGCTCGGTCCGCTTCAAGGGGCAGGACATCACCCACCTGCCCGCTCACGAACGGCCGGTGCTGGGGATTTCGCAGTCCCCGGAGGGCCGAGGATGCTTTGTCGGCATGACGGTGATGGAGAACCTCGAGATGGGCACGTATGCCCGTCCGGACCGCAAGTCGCCGAGCGTCAAGCAGGACCTGGACCGGGTCTTCTCCCTCTTCCCCAGGCTCAAGGAGCGCAGCAACCAGGCGGCTGGGTCGATGTCCGGCGGGGAGCAGCAGATGCTGGCGATGGGTCGGGCACTGATGGCCAAGCCCAGGCTGCTGCTGCTCGACGAGCCGTCGATGGGGCTGGCACCCAAGCTCATCCAGCAGATCTTCGACATCGTCACGGAGATCAACAGCCAGGGCACCACGGTGCTGCTCGTGGAGCAGAACGCCGCCCAGGCTCTCAAGCGCTCCCACCGCGCCTACATCCTCGAGACGGGAGAGATCATCCGCGAGGGGACCGGGACCGAGCTGGCAGCCGACCCGGCCGTCAAGGCGGCCTACCTCGGCGGCGACGTCTGAGGGCAAACGACCCGCGGCGACGACGCAAGGCACACGACCCGCGGCATCGGGCGCGTCGCCGCGGTGGTGGCCCGGATCAGAAGGCGGCCACGAGTGCGACGAGCAGGGGCGCGACGACGAGGGCCGGCAGCAGGTCGCCGACCGGGACCTTCTTGACCTCCAGCAGGCGCAGGCCGATCCCGGCGAGCATCAGGCCACCGGTGGCGGTGAGGGCGCTCACCTGCGCCTCGGACAGGACGGATCCGAGCAGCAGCCCGGCGACCGTCAGGCCGCCCTGGACCACGAGGACCGAGCCGGCCGACAGCAGCACCCCCACCCCGAAGGTCGACGCGAACGCCATGGCCGCGAAGCCGTCGAGCACCGACTTCAGGGCCAGCTTGTCGATGCCGCGCCCCATCCCGTCGTCGAGCGAGCCGAGGATGGCCAGCGGGCCGACGCAGAACAGCAGCGTGGTGCCGAGCCATCCCTCGATGAACCGCTCCCGCTCGGCCGACCCCTCGCCGCCCCGGCCGCGGTGGACCGCGCGCTGCACGACGCCCGCGAGACCGGCGAGGCGCTCCTCGATGCGCAGCAGCGCGCCGGCGATGCCGCCGATGAGCAGCGCACCGAGCACGAGCAGGACGGCTCCACTTCCGACCACGGCGGCGAGCGCCGCGTCAGCGACGTGCCAGGCGGACAATGCAGCGAGCAGCAGCGTCGTGAGCCCGAGGACGTCCGTGACCACCCCGGAGGTCCGGCTCGGCAGCCGGTTGCCCACGGCGATCCCGACCAGGCCACCGACGATGACCGCCGCGGCATTCAGAGCCGTGCCGAAGCCGGGAAAGTCCATGCTCAAACCCTAAAGGTTCGACCGTTGCCCTTTCGTAACCGCCGACTTCGCCGTAGGGTCGGGCGGAGGTCAGGGTGCCCAGCGAAGCTTCGAGGAGGAACGATGGCCCAGCCCGCCATAGCCGTGACGCGCGTCGAGCAGCCGCAGCACTCTGCGTTCATCGACCTGTGGATCGCGCACCGCATCGAGGGCGGCACCACGCCCGAGGCGGCTCAGCGGCTGGCGCTCGACGGGACTCTGCGCACGGCGCTGGGACGCGCCGACATCACCGCGTTCCTCGCGTCGGTGGAGGGGACCCCGGCGGGCTACGTGGTCCTCGCTGACTCGACCCGCAGCCTGCTCGTCGACAGCCCGTGCGTGTCCATCGACATGCTGTTCGTGCTCCCGCAGTACCGCCGCACGGGGGTGGCCCGGGCGCTGCTGACGGCCAGTGCCCGGTATGCCGAGCGGCTGGGCGCCGAGCACGTCGCGAGCGCGGTCCCGGCGGCCGACCGCGACGCCAACCGGTTCTTCGCGCGTCTCGGATTCGCGTCGGAGACGGTCCGGCGGATCACGTCGGTGGCCACTCTCCAGCGCCGGCTGTCGGGGCAGCGGGCCCCCCGCTACTCCTTCGACCAGGTGCTCCAGCGCCGGCGCGACATGCGGGCCCGCACCGCGCGCGCCCAGCCGCCGCGCATCGCCGGCTGAGCTCGCCCGCCAGCCACCCGCCCCCGCCAGCCACCCGCCCCCGCGGGCGTGGGCCGCTGGCGCCGAGGGCCTGCCGTTGCCTTGATCCTGGTCGAGTGGCCATGTCGGTTCGGCCCTGGTCCTGGTCGAGTGGCCATTTCGGTTCGGCCCTGAACCTGGTCGAGTGGCCATGTCGGTTCGGCCCTGGTCCTGGTCGAGTGGCCATTTCGGTTCGGCAC
>CALMNV010000152.1 GCA_937873285.1 uncultured Intrasporangium sp.
TGCCGGCGGGGCGGGGGCCGCGCGCGCCTGCCGCGGTGCGGTCGGCGTAGGCCGGCGGCGGGGCGGCTCAGCGGTCGGACAATGGCCGCTGTGGTGAGTCCGCTCACAAATGGGTGGGCCTGCAAAGCGGCGCAAGATTGTGCCGCGTTCTTGCGGCAGTTTGCAGGGCGGGCGCCACCCCGACCCGGCTGCTGCACGCGGCCCACCGCACACGGGCCCGAGCCGGTGACTGGGGTGTGTGCGGTCGTCCGTGCGGGGGCACGGCATACCGCACACGCGCCCGGAGAATCGACTCGGTGGCGGCTGGATTTCGGAAGGACGTCGCTGCGCGCTAGAATGCTGCTTCGTCCCGCCCAGGCGGACTGCACCCGTAGCTCAACGGATAGAGCATCTGACTACGGATCAGAAGGTTAGGGGTTCGAATCCCTTCGGGTGCGCTCTGTGTTGAGACAGAGAACAGCAGGTCGCAGCCCCGCGCCGCCATGGGTGGCCGGGGCTGCCTGCATCCCGGCCCGGCGCGACAGGGCCCAGCCTCGCGAAGGGCCCCAGGTCGCGGGCGCGGACCAGGCCGGGAGAGGGACCGGCGCGCTCGACTCCTCGAGCCTGGCCACTGCCGTCGGGTGGATGTGCGCCGTCCCCTGGCGGCACACGCCTCAGAGGGGCAGCCAAGACGCGCGGCGCAGGGCGAAGCGGAGCGTGTCGCCCGGTGCGAGCTGGGCCAGCAGGTCGGTGTCCTCGTCGAGCACCACGGCGATGACCGGGTAGCCACCGGTGGTCGGGTGGTCGGCGAAGAAGACCAGCGGCTGCCCTGCGGCGGGCACCTGGACGGCCCCCCGCACGACCGCTTCGCTCGGCAGCTCGTCGGTGCGGGCCCGGCTGAGCGCGGGCCCCTGCAGCCGCACCCCGACCCGGTCGCTGTCCCGGCAGACCTGCCACTCGGCACTCGCCAGCGCGTGCACCG
Organism: uncultured Intrasporangium sp.; assembly: GCA_937873285.1. Classification (GTDB taxonomy): domain Bacteria; phylum Actinomycetota; class Actinomycetes; order Actinomycetales; family Dermatophilaceae; genus CALMNV01. The sequence goes on from CALMNV010000152.1 coordinate 962, forward strand.
CATCGCCGGAGAACCAGTCGTCGCGTGGCCCGACGACCGCCCGCAGGGTCACCCCGCGCTGCGGCCCCGGCCGTGCGCCGGTCAGGTCACTGCCTCGGCTGGGCCCGGTCACCGAGCCGCCGACCTCGAGGCGCTGACCCGGCTCGAGCGGCGGCGGGCCCAGCCCCGAGGTGAGGTCTGTGCTGGCGCTGCCCAGCGTGAGCGATGCCGCGAAGCCGCCGCGCACGGCGAGGTAGCTGCGCAGTCCGTGCACGGGCCGTCCGACGCTCACGGTGCATCCGGCTGGCACGTGCACCGCGGCATACGGTGACGAGACACGGCGCCCCACGGCGACCGGGGCGGGAGCGCCCGTCACCGCGACGACGACGGCCTGCTCCGCGCGCAGCGTCAGGCCCCCGAGCAGCAGCTCCACGGCCGGCGCGCCCTCGTCGTTGCCGACGAGCCGGTTCGCCAGGCGCAGGGCGGGGCGGTCCGCGGCGCCGCTCGGGGGGACCCCGAGGTGGGTGTGGCCGGGTCGGCCGAGGTCCTGCAGCAGGGCCAGAGTCCCCACCTGCTCGACGACGAGCACGCGGCTCACTCCTGCCGCACGTCGGCGAACCGCACCCGGGCGCCGGGCGCGAACAGGGCCGGGGGGTCGCGGTCGGGGTCCCACAGGCGCGCATCGGTGCTGCCGATGAGCTGCCACCCGCCCGGTGACGGCCGTGGGTAGACCCCCGTGAAGGGGCCGCCCAGCGCAACGCTCCCCGGCGGGATGCGGGTGCGTGGCGAGGCCCGGCGGGGGACGTCGAGGCCGCCCTCGTCGCCGAGCAGGTAGCCGAAGCCCGGGGCGAAACCGGAGAACTCGACAGTCCACGACTGCGAGGTATGCCGTCGGACGACCTCCTCGGGCGGGACGGCGAGCAGGTGGGCCACCTCCTCGAGGTCGGGGCCGTCATAGCGCACCGAGATGCGCACGGTCTCTTCGAGCCGGGCCTGCGGGTCCCCCTGCGCAGGCTCGGATCCCTGCAGAGCCCCGCCTGCCACCGCTCGGACCGCGGCGACGAGACCGGGGACGTCGCCGGCGGCGCCGACGCGCACGAGCACCGTCCGCGCTCCCGGCACCTGCTCGACGACGCCCTGGGGCGGCTGGCGACGGAGCGCGGCGTCGAGGCGACGGCGCGAGGGGCCGTCGTCGACCTCGACGAGGACGGCCCGGTCGCCGCAGGGCAGGATCCTCACTCGACGAAGGATCGCAGCGCCACGCCCGCCTCGTCGAGGGCGGCCCGCACTGCCCCGGCGAGGGCGACGGCGCCCGGGGAGTCACCGTGCACGCACACCGAGTCCGCGGCGACACGCACGGGCGAGCCGTCGATCGCCGTGATCCGTCCCTGCGTCACGATCTGCACCGCGCGCATCGCCACCGCCTGAGGGTCGCTGATCACCGCAGCCTCGTCGCGGCGGGAGACCAGCGTGCCCTGGGCGGTGTAGGCGCGGTCGGCGAAGGCCTCGGCCACCGGTCGTATGCCGTGCCCCTCGGCGGCCGTGAGCAGCTGTGAGCCGGGCAGACCGAGGAGGGCAAGCTCACCCGGATGGTCGGCAACGGCCCGGGCCACGGCGTCTGCCTGGCGCTCGTGGTGCACGACCGCGTTGTAGAGGGCGCCGTGCGGCTTGACGTAGGCGACGCGGCCGCCGACCGAGCGGCTGATCCCGTCGAGGGCGCCGATCTGGTAGAGGACGTCGGCGTAGAGGTCATCGGGATCGACGTCGAGAAACCGCCGGCCGAAGCCAGCGAGGTCGTGATAGCCCACCTGCGCGCCGATGGCCACCCCGGCCGCGACGGCGGCCCGGCAGGTCTCGACGAGCGTGGCCGGGTCGCCAGCGTGAAACCCGCACGCGACGTTGGCCGACGTCACGACCTGCAGGAGGCCCGCGTCGTCACCGAGGCGCCACCGACCATAGGACTCACCCATGTCGGCGTTGAGGTCGACGACTGCGAGCCGCGGCATGGCGGCAGATTCGTTCACCAGTCCGTCACCTGTCAACGCTGCCGTCGAGGGGCCTGACCCCGCCCGGCCCTCCGCACGCCTCGAGGACTAGCTGCGCCTCGGCAGCGACGGGTGTACGGGTGGCCCCTGCTTGCACCTGCCTGCACCTGCCTGCACCTGCTTGCACCTGCTTGCACCTGCTTGCACCGTGCCCCCCGGCGCGGTTGGGTGAGGACGACGCGTCCGCAGCCGCACGCCCGGAGGTCCCGATGCCAAGCCCTGTCGTTCCCACGCCCGCGCTGTCCTACGCCAAGGGTGAGGACGAGCCACCCCTGCTCGAGCAGACGATCGGAGACAACCTCGACGCGACCGCCGAGCGCTTCCCAGACCGGGAGGCGCTGGTCGACGTCGAGCAGGGCCGACGGTGGACGTATGCCGAGCTGCGGGCCGACGTGGACCGGCTCGCCCGCGCGCTGCTGGCGACCGGTGTCGACCGCGGCGCCCGGGTGGGGATCTGGGCGCCGAACTGCTCGGAGTGGACGCTGCTGCAGTACGCGACGGCCAAGATCGGCGCCATCCTCGTCACCATCAACCCGGCCTACCGCGCCCACGAGCTGCACTACGTCCTGCGGCAGGCCGGCGTCTCCCACCTCTTCGCCGTCGAGCAGTTCAAGGCGGCCAGCTACATCCAGATGGTCGAGGAGGTCCGGGGCGAGTGCCCTGACCTGACCTGCTGCACCTACTTCGGCACGGAGGGCTGGCAGGCCATGCTGGCGCAGGCCGAGCGGGTCGGCGAGAGCCAGCTGCGCGGCATACAGTCGTCGCTGCGGCCCGAGGATCCCATCAACATCCAGTACACGTCGGGCACGACAGGCTTCCCCAAGGGCGCCACCCTCAGCCACCGCAACATCCTCAACAACGGCTACTTCGTCGGCGAGCTCTGCCGCTACACCGAGGCCGACCGGGTGTGCATCCCGGTCCCGTTCTACCACTGCTTCGGGATGGTCATGGGCAACCTCGCCTGCACCTCGCACGGCGCCTGCATGGTCATCCCTGCGCCGGGCTTCGACCCCGCCGCGACGCTGCAGGCGACGCAGGACGAGCGGTGCACGAGCCTCTACGGCGTGCCGACGATGTTCATCGCCGAGTGGAGCCTGCCGAGCTTCGCGACCTACGACCTGTCGAGCGTGCGGACCGGGATCATGGCCGGCTCGCCCTGCCCGGCCGAGCTGATGAAGAAGCTCATCGCCTCAGGGATCGAGGAGATGACCATCTGCTACGGCATGACGGAGACCTCGCCGGTGTCGACCCAGACCCGCATCGACGACACCTTCGAGCACAAGACCGGCACCGTCGGGCGGGTGCTGCCGCACCTCGAGATCCGCATCGCCGACCCGGCCACCGGTGAGGTGGTTGCGCGCGGAGTGCCGGGCGAGTTCCACACGAAGGGCTACTCGGTGATGCTCGGCTACTGGGAGCAGCCGGACAAGACGGCCGAGGCCATCGTCGACGGGTGGATGCGCACCGGGGACCTCGGGGTCATGCACGACGACGGCTACGTCGAGATCACCGGCCGGATCAAGGACCTGGTCATCCGTGGCGGGGAGAATGTCTACCCGCGCGAGATCGAGGAGTTCCTCTACACCCACCCAGACATCCTCGACGCCCAGGTCATCGGCGTGCCGGACGAGAGGTACGGCGAGGAGCTGTGCGCCTGCATCCGGTTGAAGGAGGGCGCCGAGCCGCTCGACGCGGAGAAGCTGCGGGCCTTCTGCGTCGGGCGGCTGGCGCACTACAAGATCCCGCGCTACGTCGAGATCGTCGACGAGTTCCCCATGACCGTGACGGGCAAGGTCCGCAAGGTGGAGATGCGCGAGGCGACGGCCCGAAGGCTCGGCCTCGCGGGTGGCCGCCCGGCTGAAGCGGGGGTCGGCGGCCCGCGGTCCTAAACTGGCGGGCATGGTCTCCCCCCTCGTCGCGCTGACGCCCCACGTCCAGTCGGCGATCGCCACCGCGCTCGGCGGCGAGTTCCGCGACGTCGACCCCGTGCTGCGCCCCTCGCAGTTCGCGGACGTCCAGGTCAACGCCGCACTCGCCCTGGCCAAACGCGTCGGTATGCCGCCGCGCGAGGTCGCGGGGAGGATCGTCGACGCGCTCGAGGTCGACGGCAGGTGCGAGTCGGTCGAGGTGAGCGGGCCGGGCTTCATCAACCTCACCTTCGCCGACCGCTGGCTTGCCTCCCTCGTCGACGACATGGCACGCGACGAGCGGCTGGGGGTGCCGGTGCAGCAGCGCCAGGTCATCCCCATCGACTACTCGGCGCCCAACGTGGCCAAGGAGATGCACGTCGGTCACCTGCGCACCACCGTCGTCGGTGACTCCCTGGCCCGCACGCTCGAGCACCTCGGCCACCGCGTCGTGCGCCAGAACCACATCGGCGACTGGGGCACTCCCTTCGGGATGCTCATCGAGCACCTGCTCGAGGTCGGCGAGGACTCTCCTGAGGCAGACCTGCTCGCCACCGACCCCAACGCCTTCTACCAGGCGGCACGCGTGAAGTTCGACGCTGCCGAGCAGGCCGATCCCGCGGGCAGCGCCGGCGACTTCAACGTGCGTGCCCGAGCGCGAGTCGTCGCGCTGCAGGGCGGCGACCCGGAGACGCTGCGGCTGTGGCGCGAGCTGGTGGGGCTCTCGAAGGCCTACTTCAACCGGATCTACGCCCTGCTCGGGGTGACGCTGAGCGATGAGGACCTCGCCGGCGAGTCGATGTACAACGACGAGCTGGCCGGCATCTGCGAGGAGCTCGAGGCCAAGGGCATCGCCACGGTGTCGGACGGGGCGCTGTGCGTGTTCCTCGACGGCTACACCGGGCGCGAGGGCAAGCCCGTCCCGCTCATCATCCGCAAGTCCGGCGGGGGCTACGGCTATGCCACGACCGACCTCGCCACGATTCGGCACCGCGTCCGGGCGCTCGCCGCCGACCGGGCCCTCTACGTCGTCGGCGTCACGCAGGCGCTGCACTTCACCATGGTCTGGGACACGGCGCGCAAGGCCGGCTGGCTCCCCGATCACGTGACGCCGGTCCACGTCCAGATCGGCAACGTCCTCGGTGAGGACCGCAAGATCCTCAAGACCCGCTCCGGCAAGCCGCTGCGGCTGGCCGCCCTCCTCGGGGAGGCCGTCGACAAAGCCCGTGAGGTCATCGACACGAGCCGGCCCGACCTG
>CALMNV010000153.1 GCA_937873285.1 uncultured Intrasporangium sp.
CGCCGCCGCTTGCCCGACGTCCACGTCAGTCTCTGCGTCTGCAACTCGCGCGCCGTCGTCGACGCGGTGGCCGGCGGCGTCGCCGACCTCGGGTTCCTCGAGTCACCGCGGCAGCTGGCCGGCCTGCGGTCGCTCACCGTGGCCTGCGACCGCCTCGTCGTCGTCGTGGGCGCCGGACACCCCTGGGCGCGCAGGCGTCGCCCGGTGACCCTCGGGGAGCTGGCCGCGACGCCGCTCCTCCTTCGCGAGCCGGGCTCCGGCACGAGGGAGACGCTCGAGCGGCTGCTCCGGTCGGCGGCGCTGCCTCCGGTGTCTCCGGAGCTGCAGCTGTCGAGCAATGCCGCGGTCAAGGTCAGCGCGAGCGCGGGGCTGGCCCCGGCGGTGCTGAGCGAGCTCGCCGTCGCGGACGCCGTGACCGCAGGGACCCTGACCGTCGTGCCGGTCGAGGGACTCGCCGCGCAGCGGCGGCTGCGCGCGGTGTGGCGCCCCACGGCGCGGCTGACCGGCGCCCCGGGCGAGCTCGTGCGGATCGCTCGGCTCATGGGCAGCCGGGCGACGGCCGGCCCCGCATCGGCTCGCTGACGACGGGCGCGAGTGGCGACCTGCGGCACCGGCACAATGGCAGCATGGACGCCCGGGACACCGAGAGCACCTCGCCGGCAGCGCCCCGCGTGGCGGTCGTCGGGGCCGGGACGATGGGCGCGGGGATCGCCCAGGTCGCGGCCGGCGCCGGCCACGAGGTGAGCCTCGTCGACGTCGCGCCCGGCGCGGCGGCCCGGGCGGTCGACCGGCTCCGCGCCGCTCTCGCGCGGCTCGCGGCCGAGGGCCGCGTGCCCGAGGCTGACGCCACGGCGATCCCGGACCGGATCCGGCCGACCGCGTCGATGGCCGACGTGCCGGAGTGCACCCTCGTCGTCGAGGCGGTGCCGGAGGACCTGCCGCTCAAGCGCTCGGTCCTCACCGAGGCGGCCGAGCGGCAGCCCGCGACCACGATCCTCGCGACGAACACCTCGAGCCTCGACGTCTCCGCGCTGGCCGAGGCGGTGCCCGGCCCGGAACGGGTGCTCGGGCTGCACTTCTTCAACCCCGCCCCGCGCATGCGGCTCGTCGAGGTGGTCTCCGGCCGGGACACGTCGGCGGCATACGTCATGCACGTCAGCGCGCTGGTGCGCTCGTGGGGGAAGACGCCGGTGCACTGCGCCTCGACGCCGGGCTTCATCGTCAACCGGGTCGCCCGCCCGTTCTACGGGGAGGCGCAGCGGGTGGTGCAGGAGGGGCTGGCGGACCCGGCCACCGTCGACTGGATCCTGCGCGAACGCGGTGGCTTCCCCATGGGCCCGTTCGAGCTGACCGACCTCATCGGCCAGGACGTCAACCTCGCCGTCGGCACGTCGGTCTGGGAGCGGACCGGGCGCGACGAGCGCTATGCGCCCACGACGTTCCAACGTCGGCTGGTGGCCGCCGGCCGGCTCGGCCGCAAGTCGGGAGCGGGGGTCTACCGGTATGCCGCCGACGGCACCATCGAGCGCGAAGAGCCGGACCTGCTGCTCGCCGCCCGTCTGGTCGGCGGGCCGGTCGAGCGCGACCCGCTGGCCAGGACGCTCGCCCTGCTCGTCAACGAGGCGGTCGACCTCGTCCACCGGGCAGAGGCGAGCGCCGCGGACGTCGACCTCGCGATGCAGCTCGGCGCGAGCCACCCCCGTGGTCCGATCAGCTGGGGGCGGCAGATCGGCCTGGACGTCGTGGCCGAGCAGCTGCGCCGGCTCGACGCGGCCTTTCCGGGCGGGCGCTACCGACCCAGCCCGGCGCTCTCGGACGGGAGCCTGGCGTGAGCGCGCCACTCGAAGGGGTCGCCTTCGCCCGGCGGATGTGGGCCGACGACGCCGCCTCGCGCCTGCTCGGCATCGAGGCGCTCGCCGTGGAGCGCGACCACGCCGTCGTGCGCATGGCGGTCCGCGACGACATGGTCAACGGGCACGGCATCGCCCACGGAGGCTTCGTCTTCGCCCTCGCCGACTCCTGCTTCGCGCTCGCCTGCAACTCCCGTGGCGAGGTGACGGTCGCCTCGGGCGCCGACATCACCTTCACCGCCCCCAGCCGCCTCGGCGACGTGCTCGTCGCCGAGGCGCGAGTGCGGGCGGCATACGGCCGCAGTGGGCTGACCGACGTGACGGTCACGCGTGAGACCGACGGTCAGGTGATGGCAGAGTTCCGCGGAAGGTCCCGCGTCGTGCACCGGGGCTGACCTCCCGGCGCCGGTCGGCTGCCTCAGCGACTGCGGCGGCGCGACCCGCCGCCGGCGGAGAAGGCTGCCGCACCGCCGCTGCTCGACGAGTAGACGGCGACCGAGCCCCCGGACCGCGCCTGGCTGCGGCCGGGGCGCCCGTCCCCGCGACGCTGGCCCCCGCCGGCAGCCGGCGCCGAGTCGTGGCGCGCCGCGGCACCCGCCGTCGACCCCCCACCGGCTCGGCGGACGCGAGCGCTGCCTCTGCCACCTCCGCTGCCGGAGACGGAGCGGCCGGGGCGCGCCTGGGAGGGCTCCTCGGCGCGGACCAGCCCCCCGGCGAAGCTGCGCTCGCCGGGTGCGAGCTGCACGAGGAGCGGGTGGCCGGCGGCGACCGTCGTCGTCGTCGGGTTGATGCCCGCCTTGCGGGTGAGGTCGCGGACGTCCCGCAGCTGGTCGTCCATCATCAAGGTGATGACGGTCCCCTCGTTGCCGGCTCGGGCGGTGCGGCCGGAGCGGTGCAGGTAGGCCTTGTGCTCGACCGGCGGGTCGGCGTGGATGACGAGCGCGACGTCGTCGACGTGGATGCCCCGGGCCGCGATGTCGGTCGCGACGAGGGTCTGCGCGCGACCGCTGGAGAAGTCGTCCATGTTGCGGGTGCGGGCGCCCTGGCTGAGGTTGCCGTGCAGCTCGACGGCGGGCACGCCGGAGGCGTTCAGCTGCCGGGCGATCTTCTTGGCCCGGTGCTTGGTGCGGGTGAACACGACGGTCCGCCCTGGCGCCGCGGTGAGGTCGAGCAGCACCGGCAGGTGACCGTCCGCCGTCACGTGCAGGACGTGATGCGACATCCGGGAGACCGGCGACTGGGCCGAGTCCGCCTCGTGGGTCACGGGATTGGTGAGGAAGCGCTTGACGATGACATTGACCCCGGCGTCGAGCGTCGCCGAGAAGAGCATGCGCTGGCCGACCGGTGGGGTGGCGCCCATGATGCGCCGCACACCGGGCAGGAAGCCGAGATCGGCCATGTGGTCGGCCTCGTCGAGGATGGTGACCTCGACCCGGTCGAGCTGGACGTGGCCCTGCTGCATGAGGTCCTCGAGGCGGCCGGGGCAGGCCACGACGATGTCGACGCCCGAGCGCAGCGCCTGCACCTGCGGGCCCTGCCCGACGCCACCGAAGATGGTCTGGGTCGTCAGGCGAAGCGCCCGCGCCATCGGCGCCATCGCCGTGTCGATCTGGGTCGCGAGCTCGCGGGTGGGGGCGAGGATCAGGGCGCGTGGGCGGCGCGGCTGGCGGGCAGCGGCAGCCTGTGTGAGCCGGGTGAGCAGCGGCAGGACGAAGGCGTAGGTCTTGCCCGAGCCGGTGCGGCCGCGGCCGAGGACGTCCCGGCCGGCCAGCGAGGCCGGCAGGGTCAGGGCCTGGATGGGCGTCGGGACAGTGATGCCGTCCTCGGCGAGGAGGTCGGCGAGGATCTGGGGCACGCCGAGCGCGGCGAACGTGGTGTCGGTGGACACGAGGGAAGCTCCAAGGATGGAAGGGGTCGTTCTGCCCGGCGCGAACCAGTCTGGGGTCGCGGCGCAAGAGCGAGTCGACGAGGCGGTCGCGCGGGCCGTGGCCGCGGACGTCCTGCTGTTCTCCGTCTTCGCGGTGCACCACAGCCTGTTCGCGCGGGAGGCCGTCCGGGGGTTCGTCCGCCGCACGGTGCCGCCGGACCTCGACCGCTCGCTGTACACGTGGGTCGCGAGCGTCCTCTTCGCGGGGAACACGGGGACGATTCTGCACGCATCGCGAAACTTCTACGGCACGCTGCGCGTCTCGTCCGATAGCGCGGGCCAGCTGCGCTGGCTGCGTCACGGAAGCACTCTGCACGGAACGCAGAACACAGACCCCTCGCGCATGTGCGAGCCGCTCTCTTACTATCACCGCGCGGGGCCGCTCGGCTCGGTCTTCGACGCTTTCAACGCGAAGCCGGACGCGGCGCGCAGCGTC
>CALMNV010000154.1 GCA_937873285.1 uncultured Intrasporangium sp.
CGCGTCAGGGCGATGGGGGACTACACCGGCTCGGCGATCGCCGAGGCGGGGCCCTCCGTGCCCGTCGAGGTGCTGGGCCTGGGCGGCGTCGTGGACGCCGGCGAGCGCTTCCGGGTGGTCGAGAACGAGCGCGCCGCGCGCCAGCGCGCCTCCGAGCGCAGCCAGCGGCTGCGCGCCGAGGAGCTCGCCAACAAGCGGCCCGTGTCGCTCGACGACCTCTTCGCGCGCATCAAGGAGGGCGGGCTCAAGGAGCTCAACATCATCATCAAGGGCGACGTGCAGGGGTCCGTCGGCGCCCTCGAGGACGCGCTCTCCAAGATCGAGCAGACCGAGGTGCGCCTGCGGGTCATCCTCACCGGCGTCGGCGCGATCACCGAGTCGGACGTCTCGCTGGCGTCGGCGTCCGAGGCCGTGATCATCGGCTTCAACGTCCGCCCGCGGCCCGAGGCGAGCGCGCTCGCCGAGCGCGAGGGCGTCGACATCCGCACCTACCGCGTCATCTACCGCGCCATCGAGGACGTCCGCGACGCGCTCGTCGGGATGCTCGAGCCGGACATCGTCGAGGACATCGTCGGCCGGCTGGAGGTGCGCGCCACCTTCCGCGCGAGCCACATCGGCACCATCGCCGGCTGCTACGTCACCGACGGCGTGGTGCGCCGTAGCGCCAACGTCCGCCTGATCCGCGAGGGCGTGGTGGTGCACGAGGGCAGGATCGCCTCGCTGAAGCGCTTCAACGAGGACACCCGCGAGGTCGCCACCGGCTTCGAGTGCGGCGTCCTGATCGAGGACTTCAACGACGTCAAGGAGGGCGACCAGATCGAGGTCTACGAGCTCCGCGAGGTCGCGCGCACGGCGCAGGCCGCGGCCCCGGTGGCCCCCCCGCCGGCGCCCTCGCCCACGGCCGACCAGGCGGACGACGCGGACGCCGCGGAGTAGGGCCGCGGGTCGATGGAGTGCGGCTACGTGGGCATCCTCACCGTCGACCTGCACCTGCCCGGGGCGGGGTCGCTGAAGGCGAAGCGCAAGGAGCTGCTGCGGGTGAGGAACGGCCTCGCCCGCAGGTTCTCCTGCGCGGTGGCCGAGGTCGACCACCACGACCTCTGGCAGCGGGCCGGGCTGACCCTGGCGGTGGTGGGGCGCACGGCGGCGGAGACCGCGCAGCGGCTGGAGGACGCCGAGCGCCGGCTGCACGGCGACGAGTGGTTCCAGGTGGTGGGCTCCTCCCGCGAGGTGATCGCGGTGGAGCCCGAGCCCGCCGCCCGATGGGGCTCCTGATGGCCCGCGGGCCGCGCAGCACCCGCATGCGCCGGGTGGACACCGCCCTGCGGCAGGTGCTCGCCGAGGCGATCGCGCGCGACCTGTCGGATCCCCGCCTCGGCTTCGTGACGATCACCCACGTCGAGGCCACGCAGGACGTGCGCGAGGCGAAGGTCTGGTTCACGACCCTGCGCGCCCGCGAGCGGCGCGGCAGCCAGGAGGCCCTCGAGTCCGCGCGCGGGGTCCTCCAGGCGCGCCTCGCGGCGGAGCTGCGCTCGCGCCACACCCCGCAGCTCACCTTCCACTACGACAGCTCGCAGCAGGACGCGATGGAGCTGACCCGCCTCATCGACGAGGTCACCGGCGGCCCGCAGGAGACCGGATGACCGCGCGCACGGGACGTGACGCCACGCCGGCCGAGATCGCCCGGGTCCTCTCCGACCCCGGCGTCCGGGTCGTCGTGACCGCGCACCACAACCCCGACGGCGACGCCATCGGCTCGGTCCTCGGCCTCGCCCGGGCCCTGCGCGCCGCGGGGCGCGACGTGGTGATCGCCCACCCCGACGTGCCGGCCGTGCCGAGCGACCTCGCCTTCCTCCCGGCGCCCGGCGAGGAGTTCTCCCCGGAGCTGCCCGCCGACGTCGGCGAGCGCGTGCTGGTGGCCGTCGACTGCGCCACCGAGCGCCGCATGTGGCCCGAGCCGGTCCACGAGGCCGCGCGCCTGGTGATCAACATCGACCACCACCAGGACAACACCCGCTTCGGGGACCTGAACCTGATCGAGCCCGACGCGTCGAGCACCGCCGAGGTGCTGGTCGGCGTCCTCGACGCCGCCGGCCTGCCGCTCACCCGCGACGTGGCCGAGGCGCTGTACGTGGGCCTCGTCACCGACACCGGCCGCTTCGGCTACACCAACACCCGCCCCCGAGCGCACGAGATCGCGGCGCGGATGATCGCCGCCGGCGTCGACCCGGCCGCAGCCTTCGCCGGCACCTTCCACGTCAACGAAGGCTACGGCCAGCTCGAGGCCGCGTATGCCGCGGCGCGCTCCGGCCGGCTGCCGGACCCGGTGCCGTGCGAGGTCTACTGCCACACGTTGAGCGACCGCTCGATCCTGGGCCCGGCTCTCGCCGACTCGCCCGCGCAGACCCTCACCCTCTTCGGGCTGCACCTGCCCGCGCGGCTCTTTCTCGACGACCCCGACGGCACCCGGGCGGCCGCGCTCGATGCGACGCTGCGCTCGCTCGACTCGGTGCTCGGCGAGCCGATCCGCGACGTCCTCGCGGTCGACGCCGACGGCCGCCCCTGCCTCGAGGTCACGACGCCCCTCGACCTCGAGCAGTCACTGGGGCTGCCCGGCGGCAACATCTTCCACCGCAGCCTGCAGTGGCCGTGGGCCGAGACGCCCGCCGAGGTGGGGACGTGGGGGGTCGAGACACCACACTCCAACCTCGCGCTCGCCAGCGCCGGCGCCAGGCGCGGTGGCGGGGTGAGCGGCATACCAGGGCACAACGCGGCCCGAGCGGTGCTGCAGCGGGCCGGCTGACCCCGGACGCCCGACTCCGAGCACCCGCCGACCACCCGCCTTGCACCCGCCGACCACGCGCCTTGCACCCGCCGACCTCCCGGCCGGAGCGGCTCAGCCGCGCAGCTGCGGGAACTGCTCGTCGCGCCACTCCAGCGCGGGCTGGCCTGCCTGCTCGGCCTCCAGGCGTGTCTCCCGGTCACGCAGCTCGACCCGCCGGATCTTGCCGGAGATGGTCTTCGGCAGCTCGGCGAACTCGATCCGACGCACCCGCTGCCAGGGCGCGAGCCTCTCCCGGGCGTGCGCGAGAATGGCCCGGGCCACCTCCTGCCCGGGCTCGTAGCCGGGTGCGAGCGCGATGTAGGCCTTGGGCACGGCGAGGCGCACCGGGTCGGGGGCCGGCACGACGGCGGCCTCGGCGACAGCCGGGTGCTCGATGAGGACCGACTCGAGCTCGAAGGGGCTGATCTTGTAGTCGCTCGCCTTGAAGACGTCGTCGGTGCGCCCCACGTAGGTGAGGTAGCCCTCGGCGTCCACCGTCGCGACGTCTCCGGTGTGGTAGTAGCCGCCGGCCATGGCGTCGGCGTTGCGCGCCTCGTCGTCCACGTAGCCGGTCATCAGCGGGACCGGGGCCGCGGCGAGGTCGAGGCAGATCTCGCCCTCGCCGCCGGGTGTGGTGACGCGCTGCCCGGTGACCGGGTCGACGAGCACGACCGGCACCCCGGGCAGCGGCCGCCCCATCGAGCCCGGCTTGACCGGCGAGCCGGGGGCGTTGCCCACCGCTGCAGTCATCTCGGTCTGGCCGTAGCCGTCGCGGATCGTGCGACCCCACGCCTGCTGGACCTGGGCGATGACCTCGGGGTTGAGCGGCTCGCCGGCGCTGGCCACCTCCCGCAGCGCGCCCGGGCCACCGCTGAGATCGGCCTTGATGAGCATGCGCCACACCGTGGGCGGGGCGCACAGCGAGGTGACCTCGTGGGTGCGCAGCACCTTCAGCAGCGCGGCCGGATCGAACCGGGGGGCGTTGTACATGAACACCGTGGCCTCGGCGATCCACGGGGCGAAGAAGGAGGACCAGGCGTGCTTCGCCCAGCCCGGGGAGGAGACGTTGAGATGGACGTCGCCCGGGCGCAGGCCGAGCCAGTACATCGTCGACAGGTGGCCCACCGGGTAGGAGCGCTGGGTGTGCTCGACGAGCTTGGGCCGGCTCGTCGTGCCGGAGGTGAAGTAGAGCAGCAGCCGGTCGTCGGGGCCGGTGCCGGGGTGCTCCGCCGGAGGAGCCTGCCGGCCGTATGCCGAGGAGTAGTCCACCCAGCCCTGCGGCACCGGGGTGCCGGGCGCCTTCGGCACGGCGACGCGAAGGAAGTCGCCGGGGAGGTCCTCGAGCTTGTGCGCGTCACCGGTGCCGACGACGACGGCCCTCGCCTGAGCCCGGGCGAGGCGGTCGGCGAGGTCCCCGGGGCCGGCGGCCGTCGCCGTGGGGACGATCACCGCGCCGAGCTTCATGACGGCCAGCATCGACTCCCACAGCTCGACCTGGTTGCCCAGCATGAGCAGCACCGAGTCGCCCCGGCGGACGCCGCGCCGGGCGAGCTCCGCCGCCACCTGGTCGGAGCGGCGGGCCAGCTCGTCGAAGCTCCACGACCGGGGGCCCGCATCGTGCTCGACGATCGTCAGCGCTGCTCGGTCGTTGCCCCGGGCGATGGCGTCGAACCAGTCGACCGCCCAGTTGAACCGGTCGCCGAGCTCGGGAAAGGCGAAGGCCTGCGCCGCGCCGGTGCCGTCCCCGCGCAGGCCCACCAGGCGGTCTCGCGCGGCACGGTATGCAGCGACGGCGCCGGTCGGCGTGCTGCGCGAGGGCATCCCGGAGGCCCCGGGACCGTCGCCGGGGGTGGCGCCCACCGAGGGGGTGGAGGAGGTGGTCATGAGCGGCACCCTTGTGCGTCGGGCCGCGGCGCGTCAAGCACCGTCGAGGTCCTCCGGACGGGCAGCCGTCGCCCCGTCCGCTTCCCGGTGCTGCGCCTCCCGGGCCTGCGCCACCATGCGGCGACGGTCCTCGTCGGCGTCGACGAGCCGGTTGATGACCTGCTGGACGTGGGTGGTGTCGGGAATGTTGCGCAGCACCTCCGCGCGGCTGTCCCCCGCCGACGTGATCCGCAGGGACCCGGCGTTGATCAGCCGGTCGACGAGCGACTGCTCGAAGGAGACCTCGGTGATCTGGGCCAGCGTGATGTCCTTGCCCTCCTTGCGCACGATGCCGTGGCGCACGAGCACGCGCCGCGTCGTCACGACGTAGTGGGTGGTGCGCCATCGCAGGTAGGGGACGAGGACGAACGGGATGGCGAGCAGCACGAGGAGCACGACGAGGATCCACTGGACCCGGTTTCCGGCCTCGTCGTCGGGGGTGATCCACGCCGCCACGACGGCGCCGGCCACGAGCAGCACGCCCACGAAGGTCGGCACGAGCAGCGTGAGCCGGTGCGGGTGCATGTCCACCTCGACGCGCTCGCCCTCGGCGAGCTCGCTCTGCGCGATCCTCATGTCGTCCTCCTCACGGCGCAGCAGGCCCGACGCCTCGCGGCCAGCCTAGAGCGGTGCGCCGACCGGAGGAGGTGGACCAGCCGGGCAGCCGTCGTCGGGGGCCGCTGAGCGGCCGCTGAGGAACGGGCCGCCCCGACGTCGGACAGCCTCCATGTTCTTGGCAAGGATGGGGGCCATGCAGCTCCGACCTCCGGCGTGGCGCGGATGGGCGCGCTGGTCCCTGCGGCGCAGACTCGTCTCCGTCGCAGGGATCGCCCTCGTCGGGCTGCTCGCCGCCGCCGTGACGCTCTTCTCGGTGGCCCTGGAGTCCATCCTCGTCCAGTCCGCGACCCGGGCCGCCCAGCTGCAGGCGGGGCAGATCGCCGCCGTCGTCGCAGCCGGGGAGTACACCCCCACCGCGGCGGTGACGGCCCTGCCGGCCCAGGGTGCCGTGCTGCAGGTGCTCGACCGCTCAGGGGCGGTCGTGGCCGCCTCGGACCCCGCTCTGCTCGCGGCGCCGATCACGACGTCCCGACCGGCCCGGGGAGCCAGCGAGGTCGCCCGCGCCGACCAGGTGGGCGACGAGAAGGACCCCTACGTCGTCGTCGCGCAGGGCATCGCCGACCGACAGGGCACCCCGTACACGCTCGTCGTCGCGGCACCGCTCGGCGTGGAGACCCGCACCGTGTCCTCGGCCACGACGCTCCTCGCCGCTGGGGCGGCGTTGCTCACGCTCGTGCTCCTCGTGGCCGTCGGCAACATCGTGACGCGGGCGCTCGCGCCGGTGGAGCACATCCGCGGCGAGGTCTCCCAGATCAGCCGGACGGGGGCCGGCGCCCGGATCACCGTGCCGCCCAGCGGTGACGAGATCGCCCGGCTGGCCGAGACGATGAACGGCATGCTGGAGCGGCTGTCCCGCTCGGACGCGGCGGCGAGGCGCTTCGTCTCCGACGCCTCCCACGAGCTGCGCAGCCCGATCGCGACGCTGCGCACCCACCTCGAGACCTCCCCCGGCGACGGTCGAGGGCATGTGCTCGCCGAGCGAGACCTGGCCCTCGCCGAGGTGGCCCGGCTCCAGTCGCTGGTCGAGGACCTGTTGACGCTGGCCAAGGCCGACGACCAGGGGCTCGTGCTGCGCGACGAGGAGGTCGACCTCGACGACGTCGTCGACGCCGAGATCCGGCGGGTGCGCACGGTCACCGCCGTGCCGGTGCGCGCCCACGTGGAGCCGGCACTCGTGCGCGGCGACGGTGACCGGCTGGTGCAAGTGCTGCGCAACGTCGTGGACAACGCGGTGCGGCACACGACGGGGGAGGTCTTCGTGGGCATGGACCGCTCCGAGCCGGGGTGGGTGAGCGTCCACGTCGACAACGACGGGCCACCGATCCCGCCGGCGCAGCGCGAGCTCGTCTTCGGCCGGTTCGCCCGCCTCGAGAGCGATCGCGGCCGCGACCGCGGTGGCAGCGGGCTGGGGCTGGCGATCGCCGCCACCTACACGCGCGCCCACGGCGGCTCGCTCACGACGGGCGAGGACCAGCGGGGCCGCTGCCGATTCACCCTGCGGCTGCCGCTGGCCGACTGACCTCCCGCGAGGGCGCCCACAGCCGCCCCGGCGCAGGGCGCCGGGCGCGCGGGCCGAGGAGCGCCGCCGCGGTGAGCACGGCCGGCACGAGGAGGCGCAGCACGGCGCCGAGGGCCGGGGCCCACGGCGACACGACGAGGTCCAGCGCCACCCAGCCGGCGGTGACCAGGGTGAGGACGGGCACCCGGCGCGTGGCGAGGTCGACCAGCATCGCACCGACGGCGAGACCGGCGGCATAGTAGGGGTAGGTGCCCGGGTCGAGCACGATGCGCGCCGCCACGACGACCAGCGGCACGGCGAGCAGCCGACCGCGCCGCACCGCCACCCAGGCGAGGAGCGCCCCGAGCGCCAGCTGCGCGGGCCGGTCCCACGGCGGCGTGGCGGCTGCGTGGACCCCGAGGAGGCGCAGCACCGAGTCGTCGGCGACGTCGATCGTGAACCGGCCCACGTCGAGGGTGCGCCGGTCGGCGAGGACGAACGGCACCCACGGGAGCACGACGGCGAGGACGTATGCCGTGACGGCTCGCCCGCGCGCCGGCGAGGCCAGCACGAGCAGCACGACCGCCACGGGGGCCGCCCACGGCTTGGCGTCCGTGGCCGCGGCCAGGAGCAGCGCGGCGACGACGGGCCGCCGGTGCGCCAGGGCGAGGAGCCCGAGAGGCAGCGCCCCCAGGGCGAGAGCGTCGTCGAGATGGCCGTAGTGCACGGCCAGCACCTGCCAGACCGGCAGGAACGCCGCGCCGGCCCATCCGACGGCCCGCGCCCCCACGGATCGGCCGGTCACCTGGGAGGCGAGGCGGGCCGCGGCGAGCAGCACGAGCAGACCCACCCCGGTCATGAGCAGGGCACCGAGCAGGGCGCTGGGCAGGAAGCCCGCCTGGCTCAGCGGCGCCGCCACGAGCAGCGTGAGCGGCCCCATCTGCAGCTCCGGGTGGCTGGCGTAGGTGTGCAGGCCGCCGCCAGCCGTCCCGGACAGCAGGGCCTGGCCTCCGGTGACGAAGTAGTGCCAGGAGTACATGCCGCCCCAGGCGCTGGCGATGCTCGCGACGGCGAGGACGGCCCCCAGCGCCCGCAGGGCGGTGGCCGCGGGGCGCACGGTCAGGCTCGCCGTCCGGTGCGACGCGCGGGGCGGCGCCACCCGGGCGCCGGGTGCCGCGAGCGTCTCCGCCCCCGGCTCCTCGACGACGGTGTCACCGCGCATGGCTGCGCTCCCTGCCCCGGATGGGAGCCGCGCTGCCCCGGCGTCGCTCGACGAGTCGCCCGCAGCGCAGCTCGAAGACGCGGTCGGCGATCTCCAGCGTGGCCGCCGAGTGGGTGACGAGGAGCACCGCCCGTTCGGGCCGGTCGGCCCGGAGGGCCTCGCACACCCGCCCTTCGGTGGCGGTGTCGAGCGAGGCGGTCGGCTCGTCGAGGACGAGCACCGAGGGCGTGCGGGCCAGAGCGCGGGCCAGGGCGAGCCGGTGCCGCTCCCCGCCGCTGAGCGAGGCCCCCCGGGGACCGATGCCCTGTTCGGCATGGCTGGCAGCCACCCCGAGCAGGTCCGCCTCGGCCAGGGCGGCGCGCACCGCACCGGCCGAGCGCGGCCGGTCGTACTCGACGTTGTCGCGGATCGTCCCGTCGAAGACCATCGGCTCCTGCAGCACGGCGGAGACGGCGCGCCGCAGGCCGGGCTCTGCCAGCGTCGCCAGCCGTGTGCCTGCCACATGCACCTCGCCGGAGTCCGGTGCGTAGAACCCGAGCGCCAGCGACACGAGCGTCGTCTTGCCGGCGCCGCTCGGACCGACGACTGCCACGACCTCGCCGGGCTCGACGCGCAGCGACACCCCCCGCAGCACCGGGTGGCCGGGCTCGTAGCCGAACCACACGTCGTCGAGCTCCAGCGCGGCGGCCCGGTGCGCGTCACCGGCGAGCGCGGACTCGGCCCCCGGGTCGAGGGCAGCCTGCGGCTCCTCGGGAGCCCGGGGGCTCAAGCGAGCCTGCTCGAGCACCGGCACCGGCCGCACCGGGTCCGGCTGCAGCCGTGCGGTGGCGAACACCTCCGCGATCCGGTCCAGCCCGACCCCCGCGCGGGCCGCCACGCCGCTCGACGCGCCGAGGCCCCGGATCGGCGCGAAGACGGCGAGCAGATAGCTGACGAAGGCGACGACGTCACCCGTCGTGATGGCGCCTGAGGCCGCCAGCCGGGCCCCCTCCCACACGACGGCACCGGCGGCCAACGCCGCGAGCACCTCGGCGGCGGCGGGATACACCGATCGCACCCGCACCACGCCGGCCTGCGCGCGGGCTGCATCCGCGGCCAGCCGCGCGTACGCTCGCGCCTCGTAGCCCGAGGCGCTCAGTGCCTTGACCGTCGCGACCGCGGAGAGGCGCTCCTGGGCCCGCTCCGTCAACGCCGCCGTGCTCTCCCGCAGCACGACCTGGGCGCGCCGGCTGGCTCGGGCCTCGAACGCGCTGAGCACGACGACGATGGGCACGACGGCGAGGCCGAGCAGCAGCAGTGGCGGGGAGATGAGAGCCAGCAGCGCCACGAACAGCACCACGGTGCTGACCTGCGAGACCGCAGAGGCGCTCGCCGAGCACACGAGATCCGACACCGCGCCGACGTCGGTGGACAGGCGGGTCAGCAGGTCGCCGAGGCGCTGCCGACGGGTCGCCGCCAGGCTGGTCCCGAGGATGGCCCGGAACATCCGGGCGCGCAGCCCGAACACGATCCCTGCGCTGATGCTGCCACTGAGCCGACCGGCCAGCAGGTTGGCACCGGCGCGCAGGATCCCGGTGCCGGCGATCGCGGCGGCGACGGTGGCGGCGAGGTCCACCCGATGACGCAGCAGCACCGTGTCCACGAGGATCTTCAGCAGCCAGATGCGGAGCGCCAGGAACGCCGGCGCGAGGCTGGAGACGAGCAGCAGCGCCGCCCACCGCAGCCGGTAGCCCTCCAGCACGTCCCGAAGCAGCCGGAGGCGGGGAGCCAGCGCGTCTGGCAGCCAGGGGACGGCGGGGCGGGCGAGCACGCACCGATGATGCGCCACACTCCCTGAACCGACCCTGAACCGACCCTGAAACCCGGCCACCGGAGCCGGTGCCACCTCTCGAGTGGCCACTGCCCGAGGTCCCTGTCGAGTGGCCACTTCCGCACAGCGAGTTCCCCACCGCGACCCTGCAGGGTTCAGCGCCGGTTCAGCGGACCGGGCGCAGGATCGGTGCTGCGGCTGCGAGAAGCCGCCGCAGCACCCTCTCCCGGAAGGAGGTGACAGCATGGAGGACAACACCGGTCTTGAGGCCACTGAGGGCTCGTCGAACGAGCCCGACACGGGCGCCGACGTGCAGCAGGAAGGCGACTTCCAGGGCGACTACTGAGCCCTGAGCTCGTAGGCGAGCGGCCCCGG
This sequence comes from uncultured Intrasporangium sp., assembly GCA_937873285.1. GTDB lineage: Bacteria > Actinomycetota > Actinomycetes > Actinomycetales > Dermatophilaceae > CALMNV01. The sequence goes on from CALMNV010000154.1 coordinate 10,271, forward strand.
CCCCACGTGGCGCCGGGGCCGCTTGCCGCTCTGCGCGCGCCCGTGCGCCCCCCGGCCCCACCGGCCTTTCCGCCACCCGCCTGCCGGACACCGCCGCGCTCGGACCGCACGACGGCATACCCAGGTCGGGATCGTGTGCGGGACGCCGACTACGAGCGCGCCGACCCGGTGGGCCGGCTCCGCAGCCGGTAGCCCATGCCGCGGACGGTCTCCAGCGACTCGCGCCCGAAGGGGGCGTCCAGCTTCTTGCGCAGGTAGCCGATGTAGACCTCGACGATGTTGTCGCTGCCCTCGAAGGCCGGGTCCCAGACGTTGTCGAGCATCTCGGCCTTGGAGACGACCTCGTCCGGGTGGCGCATCAGGTAGTGCAGCACGGCGAACTGCTTCGCCGTGAGCTTGACCGGCTCCCCCCGGCAGCTGACGAGGCAGGTGGTGGGGT
>CALMNV010000155.1 GCA_937873285.1 uncultured Intrasporangium sp.
CCCCCTCGGGCAACCCGTCCGGGAGCTCGGACCGGCCCGTCGGCGCGGCGCGCGCACGACCTTCTTCCGTCTCGGCGAGGACCCGGGTCTGGCGCGCTTCGTCGAGTCGATGGCCCGGCGCGTGGACGGCCGGGTCGTCGCGCCGGAGCTCGACGACCTCGGCGTCGCCGTCGTGAGCAGCTACCTCGGGGCTCGCGGGCGGTCGCCGTTCGCCGCGAGCGGCGAGGACTGGATCGGCGGCCGCAGCTCCTGGGTGTAGACCCTGCCGGTGCACCGAATTGGCCACTCGACTCACTAGCCTGTCGAGTGGTCGTTTCCGTGCGGGTCCGCGGGCTTGGCGCTCAGCGCACCCGCCAGCCGCCGGCCTCGGGCGGTGGCGGGCTGGCCGAGGAGTCGTCCACGAACGGCCGCCCACCTCCGCCGAGCCGCTGCGCCTGCGCCCCGGCGCGCAACCCGGTCGGCGCCGCCGACGCGGCCACCACCCGCCGCAGTGCGCCGAGCGGCAGCGGCACCCGGCTCGCCGCGAGCACCACGTTGCCGAACCGCCGTCCCTTGAGCACCTCGTGCGCCCCGAGGAGCGCCACCTCCGCGAGATGCAGCCGCACCGTGGCGACGACCCGGGCCACGTAGCGCAGGTCCGGCTCGTCCGCGAGGTTCCACATCGCCGTGCCCGCGGGCCGCAGCACCCGCGTCACCTGCCCGACGTATGCCGTGTGCGTCAGCTCCGCGGGGACCCGCCCGACGGCATACGCATCGGTGATCACGACGTCCGCGCTCGAGTCGCCGAGCGCGGACACACCGGTGACCCCGTCCTGGGCGCGGACCCGGATGCGGTGCCGGCGGGGGAGCGGGACCTCTCGGCGGACGATCTCGGTCAGCGCTGCGTCCGGCTCAAGGACGATCTGCGGCGAGCCCGGGCGGGTCGACTCCACCCACCGCGGCAGCGTGAGCCCGGCTCCGCCGACATGGGTGACCGCAAGGGGACCGGGAGGCAGCACGCGCAGGACGGCTGCGAGGTGCTGGACGTACTCGAAGACGAGCACCGTCGGGTCGTCGGGCTGCACGTGCGACTGCGGCGCGCCGTCCGCCACGACGGTGACCCCGCCCCGCTCGTCCCATTCGAGGCAGGCGCGAGGTGCCGCCGGCCCTGAGCAGGCCGTCACCTCCATGTCTGCTCCCCTTCCTGCGGCCTGCGCCCGGCTCCCGGCCCGGGATAGGTTGCCCCATGCGCTTCGGACTGACGATCCTGCCAGAGCACCCTTGGGGGCAGGCGGCCGCGATGTGGCACCAGGCCGAGGAGCTCGGCTTCGACCATGCGTGGACATACGACCACCTCACCTGGGCCGGGCTCCCGGACTCCCCCTGGTTCGGCGCCGTGCCAACCCTCGCGGCCGCCGCCGTCGTCACCGACCGCATCGGGCTCGGCACCTTCGTCGCCTCGCCCAACTACCGCCACCCGGCCGCCTTCGTGCGCGAGCTCCTCGCGCTCGACGACATCTCCGGGGGCAGGTTCCTGCTCGGTGTCGGCACTGGCGGTGACGTCGACGCGCAGGTCCTCGGCCAAGCGCTGCCGCTGCGCGAGCGGGTGGACCGGTTCGTCGAGTTCACCGACCTGCTCGCGCGGCTGCTGGCCGAGGACCACGTCTCGAGCGAGGGCCGGTGGTTCTCGGCTCGCGACGTGCGCACCCTGCCCGGGCCGCTGCGAGGGGACGGCGCCCCGCCGCGGATGCCGCTGCTCGTCGCGGCAAACGGTCGCCGCGCCATCCGCCTCGCGGTCGAGCGGGGCGACGGCTGGGTGACCTACGGCGGCACGGCCGACACCGACGAGGACTGGTGGGCCGTGGTCGCCCGCAGCGCACGGTGCGTGGACGAGGCGCTCGCCGCCGCGGGGCGCGGCAGCGCGGGCTTCCGTCGTTACCTCAGCGTCGACTCGGCGCCGACCTTCTCGCTGACGAGCCCGGCCGCCTTCGAGGACGCCGTCGGGCGGGCGGCCGAGCTCGGGTTCACCGACGTCGTCACGCACCGGCCGAGGCCTGAGGGCCCGTATGCCGGGAGCCTGGCCACACTCGAGGCCGTGGCCGCCGACGTGCTGCCACGCTGGCGTTGACCGTGCCTGACGGCGCCCCACGGCATCGCGGCCGCCGGACGCTCAGCAGGACTCCTTGAAACTGCACCGTGCGGCGTGACCTCGAGCGTCGCCTACCCTGAGCGCATGCCTCCGCGCCGCCGCACCTCCGTGGTCGACGGGCTCGCGGCGCTCGATGTATGCCGCGGAGCGGGCTTCGCGGCCGACCGCGCCACCACGGCGACCGCCGTGCGCTTCACCCTCGAGGAGCTCGCCGCGACGGCGCCCG
>CALMNV010000156.1 GCA_937873285.1 uncultured Intrasporangium sp.
GCTCACGGCGCGCCGCACCGCACGCCGTCTCGCCTGACACACCACGCTGGCGCGCTCCGACCCGCTGCCGTGCGCCAGCGGCTACGGACGGCTGGTACATTGGCGTCCGCCGATCGACCCCACGTGGGAGAGACCCCGGGGTGGGTGACCACCTGCGGGGCGCCGAAGGGGCAACCTCCCCGGAACCTCTCAGGCGCCAGGACCACGCGGGTGAGGCAACTCTGGAGCGCCACGACGGGCGACAGAGGGGGAGCGTGAGTCCACCGCTCAACCCTCAGGAGCCGACGTGTCCGACATCGTGACCCCGACCCTTCCCGCGTTCGCCGGTCGGCACGTTGGCCCGCGCGTGGGCGACGTGCAGGCCATGCTCCAGCTCGTCGGCCAGCCGACCCTCGACGCCCTCTGCGACCGTGCCATCCCCGGCGCCATCCGCTCGGACGGCCCGCTGTCGCTCGAGGCTGCCGCGAGCGAGCGCGCGGTCACCGAGGAGCTGCGGGCCCTCGCCGGGCGAAACCACGTGCTGACCTCCCTCATCGGGCTCGGCTACTACGGCACGGTGACCCCGCCGGTGGTGCGCCGCAACGTCCTCGAGAACCCCGCGTGGTACACCGCCTACACGCCCTACCAGCCGGAGATCTCGCAGGGCCGGCTCGAGGCCCTTCTCAACTTCCAGACGGTCGTCACAGACCTCACCGGGCTCGACATCGCCGGCGCGTCGCTGCTCGACGAGGCCACCGCCGCCGCCGAGGCGATGTCGCTCATGCGCCGGATGACCAAGGTGCCCGCCGACGGCGTCGTGCTCGTCGACGTCCAGGTCTTCCCCCAGACCGTCGCCGTGATGCAGACCCGGGCGAGCGCCATCGGCCAGCCCCTTGTCGTCGCCGACCTGTCCGCGGTGACCTCGGCTGCGGCACTCGCGTCGGCGGCCGGCGGTCGACCAGTGGTCGGCGTCGTGGTGCAGTATCCGGCTGCCTCCGGCGCAGTGGGGGAGTGGGCCGCCCTCGCTGCCGCCACGCACGAGGCGGGCGGCCTCGTGACCGCGTGCGCGGACCTGCTGGCCCTCACGCTGCTGCGTGCCCCGGGCGAGTGGGGTGCGGACATCGCAGTGGGCAGCGCCCAGCGCTTCGGGGTGCCGATGGGCTTCGGAGGCCCGCACGCCGGCTTCCTCGCGGTGCGCGCGGGGCTGGAGCGCTCGATGCCCGGCCGGCTCGTCGGCGTGTCGGTCGACGCCGAGGGGCACCCGGCCTATCGGCTCGCCCTGCAGACCCGCGAGCAGCACATCCGGCGCGAGAAGGCCACCTCGAACATCTGCACCGCCCAGGTGCTCCTCGCCGTGATGGCGAGCATGTATGCCGTGTGGCACGGTCCCGAGGGCCTGACGGCGATCGCGCGGCGCATCCACGGGCTGACCGCCGAGCTGCGCGCCGGCCTCGAGGCCGCCGGCGTCGAGGTGGCGGGGGGGACCTTCTTCGACACCCTCACGATCCGGCTGCCCGGCACTGCCCGGCAGGCGGCGCGTCGCTTCGCCGAGCGGGGTCTCAACCTGCGCCTCGTCGACGAGGACTCGCTCGCCCTCAGCCTCGACGAGACGAGCACCCGGCAGACCGTGGACGCCGTCCTCGTCGGGTTCGGCGCGCAGCCGGCCGCCGGCGGACCGGTGCCCGGGCAGGCAGCCGAGCTGCCCGGCATACCCGACGGCCTCGCGCGCACCTCCGCCTTCCTCACCCACCCCGTCTTCTCCACGCACCGCTCGGAGACGGAGATGCTGCGCTACCTGCGGCGCCTCTCGGACCGAGACTTCGCGCTCGACCGTGGCATGATCCCGCTCGGGTCGTGCACGATGAAGCTCAACGCGACGACGGAGATGGAGCCCATCTCCTGGCCCGAGTTCGCCGACCTGCACCCGTTCGCCCCCGCCGACCAGACGGAGGGCATCCGCGCGCTCATCGGCCAGCTCGCCGACTGGCTCTGCGAGATCACCGGCTACGACGCCGTCTCGCTGCAGCCCAACGCCGGCGCGCAGGGCGAGTTCGCCGGCCTGCTCGCCATCCACGCCTACCACGAGGCGCGGGGCGAGGGACATCGCCGGGTCTGCCTCATCCCGGCCAGCGCCCACGGCACCAACGCGGCCTCGGCCGTGATGGCCGGGCTCAAGGTCGTCGTCGTCAAGACCGCGCCGGGCGGCACCATCGACACCGTCGACCTGCGGCGCAAGGTCGAGAAGCACCGCGACGACCTCGCCGCCATCATGGTCACCTACCCCTCGACGCACGGCGTCTACGAGGACACCATCAGCGAGCTGTGCGCCCTCGTGCACGACGCCGGCGGCCAGGTCTACGTCGACGGGGCGAACCTCAACGCCCTCGTCGGCCTGGCGCGGCCCGGGAAGTTCGGGGCCGACGTCTCGCACCTCAACCTGCACAAGACGTTCTGCATCCCGCACGGCGGCGGCGGGCCCGGTGTCGGGCCGGTCGCCGTCCGCTCCCACCTCGCCCCGCACCTGCCCAACCACCCGCTGGCCCCCGAGGCCGGCCCGCGCACCGGGGTCGGCCCCATCTCGGCCGCCCCCTACGGCTCCGCCGGCATCCTGCCGATCTCGTGGGCCTACGTGCGGCTCATGGGCGGCGCCGGCCTGCGCCACGCCACCCAGGTCGCCGTGCTCAGCGCGAACTACGTCGCCGCGCGGCTGCGTGACTCCTACCCCGTGCTGTATGCCGGCCATGACGGGCTCGTTGCCCACGAGTGCATCCTCGACCTGCGCGCGATCACCGCGCAGACCGGGGTCACCGTCGACGACGTCGCGAAGCGGCTCATCGACTACGGCTTCCACGCCCCCACGATGTCGTTCCCGGTCGCCGGCACGCTCATGGTCGAGCCGACCGAGTCCGAGTCTCGCGCGGAGATCGACCGGTTCTGCGACGCGATGATCGCGATCCGGGCCGAGATCGAGCAGGTCGCCCGAGGCGAGGTGGCCGTCGCGGACAGCATGCTGCGCCACGCGCCGCACACCGCGCGCGCTCTCGCAGGGCAGTGGCCGCACCACTACGACCGCGCCGACGCCGCCTTCCCCGCGGGGGTGCACGCCCCCGACAAGTACTGGCCGCCGGTGAGCCGGATCGACGGAGCGTACGGCGACCGCAACCTCGTGTGCTCCTGCCCTCCGCCGGAGACGTTCGAGGACTGACCGGCTCCAGCCGAAGTCTCGCGCGGACCCTGCCGATGTGGTTGTCTCACCTGCGTGGGCGCCGACGTGGAGCAGGCCAGGTACACGCCGCAGCAGCGGCAGGACTACCGGGAGAAGGTCCGCCGCGACCTCGACGTCTTCGAGCGGATGCTGCGGCACAGCCAGTTCGAGTTCGACCGGCCGATGACCGGCATCGAGATCGAGCTCAACCTCGTCTCGGACGACCTCGGGCCGCGGCTGGACAACAAGTCCGTCCTGGCCCAGATCGCCGACCCCGACTACCAGACCGAGCTGGCCCGCTACAACATCGAGCTCAACGTCCGGCCGCGCCCGCTGCCGGGTGACGCCGCCCTCGAGCTCGAGGCCGACCTGCGCGGCTCGCTCAACCACGCGTCGGAGCGGGCCGCCGAGCTCGGGGTGGGGATCGTCGCGATCGGCATCCTGCCGACGGTGATGCCCGAGCACTTCGAGGGCGACTGGATCAGCGAGAACATCCGCTACGAGGCGCTCAACAACGCGGTCCTCGAGGCCCGCGGCGAGCACGTGTGGCTCGAGATCCACGGCCCGGGCGGTGAGCGGATCGCGCGGTATGCCGACTCGCTCGGCCCGGAGTCCGCGTGCACCTCGGTGCAGCTGCACCTGCAGGTCCAGCCCGAGCAGTTCGCCGACCACTGGAACGCCGCGCAGGCCCTCGCCGGCCCCCAGCTGGCCCTCGGGGCGAACTCGCCGTTCTTTCTCGGCCAGCGGCTCTGGGCCGAGACCCGCATCCCCCTGTTCACCCAGGCCACCGATACCAGGCCGATCGAGTTGAAGAACCAGGGCGTGCGCCCCCGGGTGTGGTTCGGGGAGCGGTGGATCACCTCGATCTTCGACCTGTTCGAGGAGAACGTGCGCTACTTCCCGGCGCTGCTGCCGGTGGTCACCGAGGAGGAGCCGGAGGAGGTCTTCGAGGCCGGGAGGGTGCCGGAGCTGCGTGAGCTGCGGCTGCACAACGGCACCGTCTACCGGTGGAACCGCCCGATCTACGACATCGTCGGCGGCCTGCCGCATCTGCGCGTGGAGAACCGCGTGCTCCCGGCCGGCCCCACGATGGTTGACGTGCTGGCGAACTCGGCGTTCTACTACGGGGCGCTGCGGGTGCTGGCCCACGACGACCGCCCGGTGTGGAGCCGGATGAGCTTCTCCGCCGCCGACGAGAACTTCGAGCAGGGTGCGCGCCTCGGCATCGACGCCAACACCTACTGGCCCGGCTTCGGCGAGGTGCCGACGACGGAGCTTGTGCTGCGCCGGCTGCTGCCCCTTGCCAACGAGGGGCTGCAGCGCTGGGGGGTCTCCCAGGCGGTGCGGGACCGGTTTCTCACGGTCATCGAGCGACGCTGCGTCCTCGGCGTCAACGGAGCGTCGTGGCAGAGCGACTGCGTGGCGGCCTTCGAGCGCCGCGGCCTGCCCCGCGACCGCGCGCTGCGCGAGATGCTGCGGCTCTACATCGAGGGCATGCACTCCAACGAGCCGGTCCACACCTGGCCGCTGCCGTCGGGCTGAGCGGCACGAGCCGCTCGCGCGGCGGCATGCATCCGGGGTGACACGTCCGCGCCGGGCCGACGGCCCGGGTCAGCCGGGCAGCCCACCCTCCGGCGTCACGTTCCACGCACCGATGCACCGGGTGGCGCGGTGGTGGGTCAGCGTGCTGATCGACCCGGGGTCGAGCACGAGCTGGGCCCCGAAGGCCGGGTCGACACCGAGGTAGACCGCGGCGAGGGTGCGCAGCGCGTGACCATGGCCGAAGAGCGCGACGTCGCCGCGGGCCAGCTCGGGCACGACGTCGTCGAGGACCGACTGGGCACGCGCGGCCACCTGGGCCAGCGACTCGCCAGGGGTGTCACCGGGCTCGACGGGGTCCTCGAACACCTCCCAGCGGCGCCCCAGCCGCTCCCGGATCTGCGGCGTCGTCAGACCCTCGTAGGCGCCGTAGTCCCACTCGACGAGCCGCCGGTCGACCTCGACGTCCGTGAGGCCAGCCAGCTCGGCGGTGCGACGGGCGCGCTGCAGCGGGGAGACCAGGACCCGGACGAAGGCCCGGCCCGCCAGGGCTGCGGCCAGCCGCGCGGCGGCCCGCTCACCGGCGGGCAGCAGGGGCAGGTCGGTGACGCCGGTGTGCTGCCCCGTGCGAGACCACTGCGTCTCACCGTGCCGGACGAGGACGAGGCTGCCGGGCACGATGCCGTCGGGGGGTCGCATAGCTGCAATGTACTCAGGACCCGTGCTCGCTCGCCGACGCCACGAGCACGATCGCCGGGCACCCCGCCGTGGGGGCGGTCCGGCAGACTGGCCCCATGAAGCTGCCCTTCCGCCTCGTCAACGTCTTCGCCATCGAGGGCGAGCCCTTCTCGGGCAACCCGCTCTGCGTCGTCCTGGAGGCCGCCAGCATGCCGGAGACGGAGATGCAGTCGTGGGCGCGACAGTTCAACCTCAGCGAGACGACGTTCGTGACGGCGGTCGACCTGCGTTCACCGGCGGCCGCCGCCCGGATCTTCACCCCCGCCCACGAGATGCCGTTTGCCGGGCACCCCACCCTCGGCACGGCATACGTCGTCGTCGACGGCCTGCAGGCAAGGAGCGGCGAGCACCTGAGCGAGGTGACCCTGCACCTTCCCGCCGGCCCGACCCGGGTCTCGCGGGACGGGTCCCGGTGGGTGCTCCAGGCCAGCGGGGCCACCGTGCGCGAGGTGGAGGCCTCCGAGGCCCAGCTCGCCGAGGCGCTCGGACTGCCCGTGGAGGCCCTGGTGCCTGCTGGTGCGCAGTGGGTCGACT
>CALMNV010000157.1 GCA_937873285.1 uncultured Intrasporangium sp.
CCACATCAACCCGTGGGCGTGCAGCAGGTATGGGGCGACGCTCGGGCGCGTCCAGCTCCGGGCGGGGGTTGCCGGGACCGGCAGCCCACCCGCCCTAGCCATGTGCCTCGCCCCCGTCCTGGCCGGCGCCCCCGTCCTGGCCGGCCTCCGCGTCCTGCGCGGCGTCGAGCACGAAGCCGTGCGACGCGGACCACGACAGGGTGACCTGCTCGCCCACGGCAGCTCGCGCAGAGCCGTCGTTCTGCTGGACCACGGTCATCAGCGACCCCCACGGCAGGGCCACGAGATACTGCGTCGAGACGCCGGTGAAGGACACGTCGCGCACCATCCCGTGCAGCCGGTTCGGACCGCCCGACTCTCCCAGGCGCAGCTTCTCCGGGCGCACGCCGAGCAGCACCTCCGCCCCGCCTGCCGCGGGCAGGTGCCCGACCTCCACCTCCAGCTCCACGCCGTGGGTGCGCACGAGGGCGTATCCGTCCCTCCGCTCCCCTGTGATGGTCGCTCGCAAGAGGTTCGACTGTCCGAGGAAGTTCGCCACGAAGGCCGAGCTCGGTCGCTCGTAGAGGGTGGCGGGGTCACCGAGCTGCTCGATGCGTCCGCCGTTCATCACGGCGATGGTGTCGGCCATCGTCATCGCCTCCTCCTGGTCGTGGGTGACGTGGACGAAGGTGATGCCGACCTCGGACTGGATGCGCTTGAGCTCCAGCTGCATTTGGCGTCTCAGCTTCAGGTCGAGGGCCCCGAGCGGCTCGTCGAGAAGCAGCACGTCGGGCCGGTTGACGACCGCCCTCGCGAGGGCGACCCGCTGCTGCATCCCACCGGAGAGCTGGGCCGGCTTCCTGCCCGCGACGTGCGCGAGCTCGACGAGCTCGAGCGCGGCGATGGCCAGGGCCCGGTGGTCCTTCTCCCCTCGCCGGCGCAGCCCGAAGGCGACGTTGTCGATGACGTTCAGGTGGGGAAAGAGGGCGTAGGACTGGAACACCGTGTTGACGTGGCGCTGGTGCGCCCGGGTCGCAGTGACGTCCTGCCCACCGATGAGGATGCGGCCCGTCGTCGGTCGCTCCAGGCCCGCGATGAGGCGCAGCGTCGTCGTCTTGCCACAGCCCGACGGGCCGAGGAGGGCGAAGAAGGAGCCGTCGGGGACGGTCAGCTCGAGCGGTGCGTGCACCGCGGTCGCGCCGTCGAACTCCTTGCTGATCCCGGTGAGTCGCAGGTCGCCCCTGCCCGAGGTGGCCATCCTCAGCTGACCGTGAGGCTGGAGAACGCCTTGGCGTACTTCTCCTCCTCCGCGGCGCTCAGGCCCCGGAACACCTTCGCGCGGCTCAGCACGTCGGCGGAGGGGATGATGAGCGGGTTGTCCGCCGCCTTGGGGTCGAGCTTCAGCAGCTCCTGCTTCGTGCCCTTGACCGGCGAGATGTAGTTGACGTAGGCCACCACCTCGGCCATGACCTTGGGGTCGTAGTAGTAGTTGATCAGCGTCTCGGCGTTCTTCTTGTGCCGGGCCAGCGCGGGAATGACGAAGTTGTCCGACCAGAGCGTGAAGCCCTTGGCCGGCAGGACGTAGCCGAGCCGGGGGTTGTCTGCCTTGAGCTGGACGACGTCCCCGGTCCAGGCGAGGCACGCCGCGATGGCGCCGGAGGACAGGTCCTTGCCGTACTCGTTGCCGGTAAAACCGCGCAGCTGCCCCCGGTCCTTGGCCTCCCGGATCATCGCGATGGCGGCGGAGAAGTCGGCGTCGGTGAAGGACGCCGGGTCCTTGCCCTGGTCGAGCAGCACGAGACCGACCGTGTCCCGCATCTCGGTGAGCAGGGTGACCTTTCCCTTCAGGGCCGGGTCGGTGAGCAGCTGGGAGACCGACTCGACCTTGCGGCCACCAGTCGCGTCGGGGTTGTAGGCGATGCCGGCGAAACCAGACTGCCAGGGCAGTGAGTACTTCCGGCCCGGGTCGAACTCGACGTTGGTGAGCGAGTCCTCGAGGTTGCCGGCGTTCGGGATGTTCGATCGGTCGAGCGGCTGCACATAGCCCTGCCGGATCAGCCGGGCGACCATCCAGTCCGTGCTGCACCACACGTCCCGACCGGTGTCGCGGCCTGCGGCAAGGAGCGGGCGCACCTTGGCATAGAACTCGTCGTTGTCGTTGTAGTCCTCCGTGTAGTTGACCTTGATCCCGGTCTGCGCGGTGAACGCATCCAGGCTGGGCCGCGCCTTGGTCTTGTCGTCGACGTCGATGTACTCCGGCCAGTTCGACCAGTTGACCACCTTCTCGCTCGCCGAGCGGTCCTGCGCCGCAGCCGCCGTCTTGCCGGCCGGTCCGCCGGACGCAGTCCCCGCGCCGACGGGGGGGTTGCGACCCGGCGAGCCGCACGCGGCCAGAAGGGCGGCAGCGCCCAGGCCGGCGGCGCCGGTGAGGGCGCTGCGGCGCGAGAGCAGCCCACGGGCGAGGGCGGCCCGAAGCGCGAGGTTGTCGTCGTTCATTGCGGTCTCCAGGGGTGTGGTGGGCTGGGGGGCGTGGGCCGCGGGGCGGGTCAGGACTCGATGTTCGCCATGACGTGCTTGACGCGGGTGTAGTCCTCGAAGCCGTACATCGACAGGTCCTTGCCGTAGCCGCTGTGCTTGAACCCGCCGTGCGGCATCTCGGCGACGAGGGGGATGTGCGCGTTGATCCACACGCAGCCGAAGTCCAGCCTCTTGCTCATCCGCATGGCCTTGCCGAAGTCGCGCGTCCACACGCTGGACGCCAGGCCGTACTGCACGCCGTTGGCCCAGGTCAGGGCCTGGTCCTCGTCGGAGAACTGCTGCACCGTGATGACCGGACCGAAGATCTCCCGCTGGATCTGCTCGTCGTCCTGGCGCAGCCCGTCGAGCACGGTGGGCTCGAAGAAGTAGCCCTCCCCCAGGGTGCTCACCCGCGACCCCCCTGCGGCGACCCGTGCATGGTCGGGCAGCCTGTCCAGGAAGCCCGAGACGTGCCGCATCTGGGCGAGGTTGTTGACCGGGCCGAAGAGCGCGTCGGGGTCGTCCGGCATCCCGACCTTGGCCTGGTGCCTCGCATAGTCAGCGAGAGCCGCGACGAAGTCGTCGTGCACCCGGGGTCCCACGAGCACCCGCGTCGCGGCGGTGCAGTCCTGGCCCGCGTTGAAGTAGCCGGCGACGCCGATGGCAGCTGCGGCGGCCTCGACGTCGGCGTCGTCGAAGACGATGATGGGCGCCTTGCCGCCGAGCTCGAGGTGGACCCGCTTGACGTCGCGCGCCGCGCTGGCCGCGACGTCCATGCCGGCCCGGACCGACCCGGTGATCGCGACCATCGCCGGGGTGGGGTGCTCGAGCAGCATCCGCCCGGTCTCCCGGTCGCCGGTGACGACGTTGAAGGTCCCCTCCGGCAGGAACTCCGACGCGAGCTCGGCGAGCAGCAGGGTCGTCTCGGGAGTCGTCTCCGAGGGCTTGAGCACGACGGTGTTGCCCGCGGCGAGCGCCGGCCCGATCTTCCAGACGGCCATCATCATGGGGTAGTTCCATGGGGTCACCTGGCCGATGACCCCGATGGGCTCGCGTCGGATCCACGAGGTGTGCCCAGGCAGGTACTCGGCGGCCGCGCGGCCCTCCAGCACCCGGGCGGCGCCGGCGAAGAACCGCAGCTGGTCGACCATGGGCGGCACCTCCTCGCTCGCCGTGAGCGCATGCGGCTTGCCGGTGTTCTCCGCCTCCAGCCGCACGAAGTCGTCGGCCCGGCGCTCCACCGCGTCGGCGAAGCGCAGCAGCGCGCGCTGCCGCTCGCTGGGCGTCGTCTCGCCCCACGTGCCGAAGGCCGTGGCGGCGGAGGCGTATGCCGCGTCGACGTCGGCCCGCACGCTGACCGGCGCTGTGGCCACCACCTTGGCGGTGGCCGGGTCGACGACCTCGCAGGTCTCCTCCGCGGCGGAGTCGACATAGTGGCCGCCGATGAAGTTGCGCAGCGTCCGCGGTTCGCTCGTCATGGCCGCATGCTAGCCCGGACCTGCGAAATCCAAAATAGATTGGCGATACAATCTTCGGATCCAGTTGCGATGCGACTTGCCAACACGCCATTCCACACGTCACCATCGAGCCATGCCGACGAAGCGCCGCGACGCCGAGTCGACGGACCAGGACCCTCGCCGGCCGTCGATGGTCCTCGACGACGTCTCGAAGTCGATCATCGAGAAGCTGCAGCAGGACGGCCGCAGGTCGTACGCCTCCATCGCCTCCGACGTCGGCCTGTCGGAGGCGGCGGTGCGCCAGCGGGTGCAGCGGCTGCTCGAGGCCGACGTGATGCAGATCGTGGCGGTGACCGACCCGTTGCAGGTCGGTTTCCAACGGCAGGCGATGGTCGGCATTCGGGTCTCCGGTGACATGACGCCGGTCGCCCGGGCCCTCAGCGCCATGGACGAGGTGTCCTACGTCGTCACGACGGCGGGCAGCTTCGACGTGCTCGCCGAGGTCGTCTGCGAGGACGACGACCACCTCCTCGAGCTGCTCAGCACCCGCATCCGGCGCCTGGAGTCCGTCATCGCCACCGAGACGTTCGTCTACCTACGGCTCAACAAGCAGCTCTACAACTGGGGGACCCGATGACAACCGATCCGAGCAGCGTGTGGGAGCCGGCGTCAGCGCGTCGCACCCCCACCGGCGCCACCTACTCCGAGGCGGCGCGCGACCACCTCTGGATGCACTTCACGCGTCACTCCGTCTTCGAGGACCCGGGCTCCGGCGCCGGCCTCGGGCACAGTGTGCCGGTCATCACCCGCGGGCAGGGCTGGACGATCTGGGACGACCGGGGCAACGAGTACATCGACGGTCTCTCCGGGCTGTTCGTCGTGCAGGTCGGTCACGGCCGCGAGGAGCTCGCCGAGGCGGCGGCGCGCCAGGCCCGGGAGCTGGCCTTCTTCCCGCTCTGGTCCTACGCGCACCCGAGTGCCATCGAGCTCGCCGAGTGGCTCGCGGCATACGCGCCCGGCGACCTGAACCGCGTCTTCGTCACGACCGGCGGCGGCGAGGGCGTAGAGACGGCGGGGAAGCTGGCCAAGCAAT
>CALMNV010000158.1 GCA_937873285.1 uncultured Intrasporangium sp.
CGACGCCGTGGAGCAGCTGTACTCGTGACCTCGGCGTAGTCGTGACCTCGGTGTAGTCGTGACCTTGGCGTAGCCGTGACCTCGGTGTAGCCGCAGGCCGACGAGCTGCCGCCGGCGCTTGTGCGGCAATGCGTGCACCTTCGTCACCGAGCGAGCAGGCCGATGAGTCGCTGCCGCCAGGCGCGGTCGAGGTCCTCGCGCGACATGTCCAGCACCGCGCGCAGCGAGGCGTCGACGCCAGCGTCGTCATTGCCGTGCGTGCCGCCGGCGAGCTGGATGCCTCCGGCCGCTGCTCGGTAGAAGCGGACGAGCGCAGCCTCCCCGTGCTGCTGCGCGAGCGCCCGCACCGCCAGCCAGGCCGCACCGTATGCCGCGGCCAGCCGGCCGCTGCCCGGGTCGAAGGCGCGCTCGTCGGGAAGGCGGTCGGGCACGCCGTCTCGCCGAAGCTGCCGGAGCAGGGGCGCGGCCACCTGCTGCTCGCCGAGCGGCACCCCTCGGTAGGCGACGTAGTCGGCGAAACCCTCGGACAGCCACAACGGCACGGGTCGGGTCGTGCTGGACCTGGCCGCCACGTGGGTCAGCTCGTGGGTGAGCACGACGTCGCGCGCCTCGCCGGGCACTGTCGCCCAGGCGCTCGGCACGAGCACGACCCGGTCGGCTCCGGCGGCACCTGTCGGTCCCAGCGGGCCGTCGGTCACGGCCGCCACTCCGGCGAGGGCCGGGAGTCCCGTCCCGAGCAGTCGGGCGGTCTCGGCATCGCTGGCTGGCACCACCCACACGGTGGGCGGCACCTGCCCCCACACCGCCCGCGCGCGCCGCTCAGCCGCCGAGGCCCGCCGCAGCACCTCGTCGAGGCGCCTGGGGTCGGTGTTGCCGAGCACCAGGTCGTGCGGGCTGCGGCGGACGAGCAGGCCGGGCAGGTCCCAAGGCTGTGGCCGGTCACCCGGAGCCGAGCTCACCAGGGCGAGGCCGGAGACCGGGTCGGAGGAGAATCTGAGGTCGAGAGCCATGCTGCGCGGCGCTCGATCGAAGCCTCGGATCCGGTAGGTCAGCACCGCACGGGCCGCCCAGGAAGTCGGTCCGGTCCCAGAGGCAGCGGCCTGGGCAGCCGTGAGCGAGACGAGCTGGGGGTCCGCGATCCCCACCGCCTGCACTCGCGTGAAGACAGCTCGCTGCTCGGCCAGCAGCCGCTCACCCCGGACACCCGCCAGCCACCCGGAGAGGTCTGCCGCTGCACCCGCCCGCCACCGGCCGGACACGAGCCGTTCGGCCTGGACCTGCTGCTGCCGCGAGATCGTCCCGGGACCTCCGCCCAGCCCGGTGGCGGAAGGGGCCGTCGCGGTGCTCGGTCCCGACCCGGAGGCGGTGCCCGGCAGCCGCCCGGAAGCGACGCCTCTGTCCGTCGCCGCGCCGGAGCGCACCGCCGAGCCCGATCCGGGCGGACTGGTCCAGCACCCACCGAGCAGCAGGACAGCACCGAGGATCGCGACCAGCAGGGCCGGGCGGGTGTGGGTCCGGCCGCGGCGCTGCACTTCGCCATGGTGGCATGGAGGCGCCAACGAGGCGCTGGCAGCCCACTGACCGCTCCGCCTCCGAGATCCGCGGGGCGTCGGCCCGGCCCCGGCGACCGGGAACATCACGGCGGCATCCGGCTATCCCGCTGCGCGTCGCCCACGGTGCCGTCGGGCGACGGGTGGCTCGAGGAGCGCCTGAGCCGCGGCCGCCGTCGCGCGGGACACCAGGCCGGCCGAGAGCAACACCGAGACGGCACGCTCCTCCGGGGCGTCGAGCGGCACGCTCTCGGCGCGTCGCGCTTCCGGCGCACCCAGTGTCAGCGCGGTCACCATGCACTCGGCACAGTGGACCTCCCGCACGGGGCACGTCTGGCAGTCGATGAGCATCATGCTGGCCACCTTCTCTCCTCGTCGTTGGATCTGCTCGTCGTTGGATCTGCTCGTCGTTGGATCTGCTCGTCGTTGGATCTGCTCGTCGTTGGATCTCGCGTGGGTCATGCGCCCCGGACCGCTCACCGCTGACATGTCCGACGCTCCGGTCAACCCATCCCGACGTTAGGAGGCAGCACCGACAGGGCTCTCCCGCGGGCCTGAGCGCGCCTACCCGGGGGGTGTCGGCGGCCCGGCATACGGTCTGGCACATGCAGGCGATCCAGGGCACGCTCGACGACCTCGGCACCGCGCTCGTGGACGTCACGTTCGTCGTCGTCGACCTGGAGTCGACCGGCGGCAGCCCCTCCGCATGCGGCATCACGGAGATCGGCGCGGTGAAGGTCCGCGGCGGAGAGGTGCTCGGGGAGTTCCAGACCCTCGTCAACCCGAGCGAGCCCATCCCGCCGTTCATCTCGGTGCTCACCGGCATCACGGACGCCATGGTCGCGGACGCCCCCCGCATCACCAGCGCGCTCCCGGCGTTTCTGGAGTTCGCCCGCGGCAGTGTGCTGGTCGCGCACAATGCCGGCTTCGACATCTCGTTCCTCAAGGCCGCGGCAGAGCGGACCGGCACCTCATGGCCCGACTTTCCCGTCGTGGACACCCTCCACCTTGCCCGCCAGCTGGTGGGCGGGGACGAGGTGGCCAACCACAAGCTGTCCAGTCTCGCAGCCGTCTTCGGGGCCCGCACCGTCCCCGACCACCGCGCCCTCCACGACGCCCGTGCCACCGTCGACGTGCTGCACGGGCTGCTCGAGCGGGTGGGCGGGCTCGGCGTGGCGACTCTCGAGGAGCTCTCCAGCTACTCCTCGCGGGTCTCCCCGGCGCAGCGGCGCAAGCGGTTTCTCGCAGACCCGCTGCCGTCGGCTCCCGGTGTCTACCTTTTCAAGGACGACGCCGGCCGGGTGCTCTACGTCGGCACCAGCCGGGACATCCGCGCCCGCGTGCGCACCTACTTCACAGCCTCCGAGCAGCGCAGTCGGATGGCCGACATGGTGCGGCTGGCGCACGTCGTCCATCCGGTGGTGTGCCAGACGGCGCTGGAAGCGCAGGTGCGCGAGCTGCGGCTCATCGACGAGCACCAGCCCCGCTTCAACCGCCGCTCGACCCGCGCCCGGCACGTCACCTGGGTCAAGCTGACCAGGGAGCGCTTCCCGCGCCTCAGCATCGTGCGCACCGTCCGTGACGACGGGGCGTGCTACATCGGTCCGTTCCGCTCCCGCACCAGCGCCCAGGCGGCCGTGGACGCCGTGCACGAGGTGGTCCCGTTGCGGCAGTGCACGGGCCGGCTGACCGGGCGGGAGAGGTCGGCGTGCGCCTTGGCCGACCTCGGCCGGTGCGGTGCGCCGTGCACCGGGGCACAGTCCGCGGAGTCGTATGCCGCGGTCGCGCAGCGCTGCGCGCAGCTGCTCACCGGCGACGCGCGAGGAGGCGCCGCCCAGCTGTGGGCGCGGCTCGAGCAGCTTGCCGCCCAGGAGCGCTTCGAGGACGCCGCGCGGGTGCGAGACCGCTTCCTGCACCTGGTGCGGGGGGCTGCCCGCGCCCAGCGGATCGCGCCGCTGGCGCACGCGGCGGAGGTCGTCGCCGCCCGCCCCTACGAGGCCGGTGGGTGGGAGCTCGTGGTGATCCGCCATGGCAAGCTAGCCGGCACAGCCGTCTGCCCTCGAGGCGCCGACGCGATGGCCTGCATACGCACCCTGCAGGCCACCGCGGAGGTGGTGCCCAGACCCGCACCGGGGGCACCTGCCGGGCTCACCGAGGAGACCGAGCTCCTGCTGCGCTGGCTGGAGGCCGCGCAGGTGCGGATCGTCGAGCTGGACGGCACGTGGAGCTGCCCGGTGGGCGGTGCGGCTCGGGTCTGGCAGCAGCTGGAGCCGGCCACGGCCGCCGCTGCGCAGGCGACCGGGCGCGAGCGGGGCCTGCCCGGGGCCGCGAGACGTCCTCGCCCCGGGCCGCCCCAGCGCGGCCAGGGCAGCCCGTCCCAGCGCGGCCAGGGCAGCCCGTCCCAGCGCGGCTAGGGCAGGCGGCGCCCGCCACCGGAGGCACGCGCCAGATCTCTCAGTCGAGCGTTGTGCGCCTCCAGCGCAGCCTCACCGTCCCGGTCGGCCTGCCGGTCGTAGCGACGGGCCTCGCGGGCGTCCGCCCGGATCCAGGATCGAATGAGCGCGATGGCGAGAATCGCGATCGGGTAGTCACCGAGGCCCCAGCCCAGGGCGCCGCCAAGGGTCTGCTCCTCCATGAGGGACCTGCCCCACGGGCGGCCCAGCGCCTCGAACCACTCCCGGCCGATGGCCACGGTCGAGGACATCATCGCCACGGCGAAGAACGCGTGGAACCCGAAGGTCGCCATGAGCAGGACGAGTCGGAAGGGGTAAGGCGGCCGACGCGGCCCCGGGTCCACCCCGACGAGCGCCGAGACGAAGAGGTATCCGCTGAGGATGAAGTGCGCCGTCATCAGGACGTGTCCCGTGTGCGTGCGCAGCGCCAGCTCGAACAAGGGCGAGTAGTAGAAGACCGTCAGTGACCCGATGAAGACGCCCGAGGCGACCAGCGGGTGACCGACCACGGCAAGGACTCGAGAGTGCGCGACGAGCAGCAGCCACTCCCGCGGCCCGGTGCTGCCGTCCCGGCGAGGGGTCGTCGTGCGAAGCGCCAGGGTGACCGGCGCTCCGAGAACGAGAAAGAGCGGCACCGCCATGGCGACCGTCATGTGCTGCACCATGTGCATGCTGAAGAGCACGGAGCCATACACGCCCGGACTGCCGCTCGTGGCCACTGCGAGCAGCAGGACGCCGACCACCCAGCTGACCGTGCGGGACCACGGCCAGCGGTCGCCGCGGTGCCGCAGCAGGCTCACGGAGCGCAGGTACCACCATAGGCCGAGCACCGCGAGGGGCAGCCAGATGCTGTCCAGCCGCCATTGGGTGAGCCAGGCCAGGCCCTCGAGGGGAGGCGGCATCGCATACCCGAGGAGGGACTCCGCTGCGGTGAGCGGGCGAGGCGGTGGGGCAGGGTCTTGGGGGGGCGTGCCGCTCAGGGCCACGGCCACCCCGGTGGCGCCCGCCAGGATCGCCAGCTCCACGCTCACCAGCCGAAGGAACGCGCGCCGACCCGGCTGCGCGAGGCGGGGAAGGAGCCGTCGGCGATGGACCCATCCGGCGGCCCCGAGCATCAGCAGGGCAGCGACCTTGACGAGCAGGAGCAGCGTGTACTTGCCGGGCGACGCCGAGCCGCCGAGGCGCACCCAGGCGCCGACGACGCCGGACATCGCAACCAGGCCGAAACACCACGTGGCCAGGTGGGAGAAGCGCGCCGCCACTGCCACCAGGGCCCCTTGCAGTGTCCCGGCGAGCAGCAGCAGCGCCGCGAGGCCGCCGACCCACACGCTGACCCCGATGAGGTGCGCCGCCTGCGCGTTGACGGCGAGCACATGGTCCGCCGAGGTGGCAGAGTGACCGGTCAGTGCCAGTGGGAGCAGCGCCACCACGGCCACCAGGGCAGCCCAGCCGGCAGTGACCGCCCGGGTGGCCAACCTCGCGAGCAGCGCGGCGAGCCCCGACAACAGGGCCGTCGCTGCCAGCGACCGTCCGAGGTCGAGCTGCAGGGCGAAGGCGCCGACCTGAGCGAGCCCCCGCCAGCCGGTGGGCAGCGCACCGCTGAGGTCGGCGAAGGTCAGCACCACCACGAGCACACCTGCGCAGGCCCAGACGAGAGCGCTGGCCGCGCCGAGGCGAAGTCCCCGCCGTTGGGCCGGTCCCAACCTGCCGGGGGTGGTCCCAGGGCCGGCGGGCAGCAGCGTTGCCGCGACGACGAGCAGTCCCACGCCCAAGGTGGCGCTCAGGTCCCGGACGGTGCGCACGACGGGTAGACCCCAACGCACGGCAGGCCCTGCGTCGGGTAGGCCCTCGCCTGCCACCTCCGGGCCGGCGCCCCACATGAGGAGCACGACGACCAGAGCCGGGACACCGGCCATGGCCCAGATCGCGAGGGCGACCTCGCGGGAGCCACGGCCGCGCCGCGGTGGCTTCATCCGGTGCCCTTGCGCCGTCGCGCTCCGCGCAGCAGCACAATTGACGCGGCGACGACGAGGGCCGCCGCCGCGCCGGACCAGGCCACGACCCCGAGGGGGCTCGCGTCTCCCGCACTCGGGGGGGAGACGCCTTGCGCACCAACGGAGGGAAGCGCCGTCGCGGAGGCCCGTGGCGTGCCGACGGCCTCGGCCGACGGTGTGACCGGGCCGGCCGTGGCCGCAGAGCCGCCCTCCGCGCTCGCGCCCACCCGCGGCACCGATGACTTCGGCGGCGCGACGGGGGCTGCGACCGTGAAGCCCACCGAGCCGCCGACGGGGTGACCATCCGCCGAGACGACCCGGTATGCCACCCGCCAGGCCCCGTCGGTGCTCTCGCTCCCCTTGGGCACCGTGGCCCGCACCTGCGCACCGTCGACGCGGGACTGAAGGGGCACCGCAGCGCGGGAGCCCACGCTCAGGCGCACGGCGGTGAACTCGGGCCGGACCGCTTCAGAGAACACGAGCGTGATCTCCGCCGGCGGCGCCGCCAGCCTGGATGACGTCGT
>CALMNV010000159.1 GCA_937873285.1 uncultured Intrasporangium sp.
CGACCCCGAGGAGGACGGCGCCGAACAGGCCCGCCCACGGGCCGTAGTGGTAGCCGAAGAACGCGGCCCCCCACGTGCCGAGGATCATCATGCCCTCGAGGCCGATGTTGACCACCCCGGCCCGCTCGGACCACAGACCGCCGAGACCGGCGAGGGCGATCGGCGCCGCGAGGGCGAGGGCGGCTCGCAGCGCGCCGGAGGAGTCGATGTCCTGGGCGCCGGTCACGACGCGAAGGAGGGAGACGACGACGAGGCCGACGGCGGCATACAGCCAGATCCGTCTCCACCTGGGCGCTGTGCGCGCCGTGGTGGCCGGGCCCTCGGGACCGGCGGACGGCTCGAGGAGGCGGGACGGGGTGCTCACGCCGGGGCTCCTTCCGCGGGACGGCCGGAGGAGGCGTCGAGCAGCGACGCCACGCGGCGCTGCTCCAGCGCGACGCCGCCCCGGCGGACCAGCTCATAGGCGATGACGACGGACAGGACGATGACCCCCTGGATCACCCCGACCAGCTTGTCGCTCACGCCGGCCGTGATCTGCAGGGCGTTGGACTGCTGGTCGAGGTAGGCCCACAGCAGGGCCGCGAAGGCGATTCCGACCGGGTGGTTGCGCCCGAGGAGCGCGATCGCGATGCCGGCGAAGCCGAGGCCGGGCTGGAACGTCGAGCCGTAGGCGTAGTCCTGGCCGAAGAGCAGGGGCATGCCGACGAGCCCGGCGGTCATGCCGGAGAGGATCATCGAGGTGACGACCATGCGGCGCACGTCGACGCCGCTGGCCACCGCCGCCGACTCGGAGGCGCCCGTGGCGCGCAGGTCGAAGCCGAAGCGGGTCCTGCTGAGCACGAACCAGTAGACGAGGCCGACGAGCACGGCGAGGAAGACCAGCCCGTAGACCTCCCGCGACACGCCGGGGACCAGCGGCAGGCCGGGCACCCGGGACGCGTCGGGCAGCGGCCGGGTGCTCACGACGTTGGACCCGCCACCGTCCACGGCAGCCTTGCGCAGCAGGTAGGCCACGAGGAACGTCGCGATGGCGTTGAGCATGATCGTCGAGATGACCTCCGACACGCCGCGGTAGATCCTCAGCAGTCCGGCGATGCCGGCCCACAGGCCGCCAGCCAGCATGGCGACGACGAGCCCGAGCGCGACGTTGAGCGGCCCGGGCAGCCAGGCCTGCCCGGCCACGACCGCGGCGGCGAAGGCCGCGACGCGGTACTGCCCGTCGACCCCGATGTTGAACAGGTTCATCCGGAACCCGATGGCGACGGCCACGGCCGAGACGTAGTAGACGATCGCGCCGTTGAGAATGGCCACCACGAGGCGCGGCCGTGGCGGGGTCAGCAGCGTGGCCCACACCTGCCCGACAGGGTCCCTGGCGACGACGAGGATGAGCGAGGTCACGACGAAGGCCACCACGACGGCCAGGGCGGGTGCGGCGAGCGCGAGCAGGACTCGCCGCCTCTGCAGGCGGCTCATCGAGCCGCACCCGTCATGGCCGCTCCGAGCTGCTCCTTGGTCACCGTGTCAGGGTCGAAGTCGCCCGTGAGACGCCCGCGCAGGATGACGCGGATCGTGTCGGACAGGCCCACGAGCTCCTCGAGGTCGGCGGAGACGAGGAGCACCCCGAGCCCGGCGCGTCGGGCCGCCTTGATGTGGTCCCAGATGGCGGCCTGCGCACCGACGTCGACGCCGCGGGTGGGGTGCGCGGCGACGAGGACCCGTGGGCTGCGGCGCATCTCGCGGCCGAGGATGAGCTTTTGCTGGTTGCCCCCGGAGAGCGACCCGGCGGTGACGTCGATGGACGGGGTGCGCACGTCGTACTGCGCCACGACCTGCTCGGTCTCCCGGCGTGCCGCCGCGGCGTCGACCAGCGTGCCGCCCGGCCCGGTGCGGTAGAGGGGGTCGGTCTGGTGGCCGAGGACGACGTTCTCCCACAGGGGCGCCTCGAGCAGCAGGCCGTGCCGGTGCCGGTCCTCCGGCACATAGCCGATGCCGGCCTCCCGCAGGGCGCGCACCGGCCAGGACGAGACGTCTTGCTCGCCGAGCAGGATCCGGCCCGACGTCGGCTCTCGCATCCCCATGACCACCTCGACGAGCTCCGCCTGCCCGTTGCCCTCGACACCCGCGATGCCGACGACCTCGCCGGCGTGGACGGTCAGGTCGATGCCCTCGAGCAGCCGGCGCCCGCCGCTCGGGTCGTCGAGGGAGGTGTCGACCACGGTGAGCAGGGGCGTGTCGGTGACCGTCGACTCCTCCGTGCTCGGTGACGGCAGCTCGGAGCCGACCATGAGCTCGGCGAGCTCGCGCGCCGACACCTCCTTCGGGTGGACCTCGGCCACCGTCGTCCCGCGCCGGATCACCGTGATGGCGTCGGCCACCCGCAGCACCTCGTCGAGCTTGTGGGAGATGAACAGCACGGTGAGCCCCTCGGCCTTGAGGCCGCGCAGGTTGTCGAAGAGCTCGTCGACCTCCTGCGGGACGAGCACCGCAGTGGGCTCGTCGAGGATGACGATCCGCGCGCCGCGGAAGAGCACCTTGAGGATCTCCACGCGCTGGCGGGCACCGACGCCCAGGGTGGCGACGAGGGCGTCGGGGTCGACGCCGAGTCCGTATGCCGCCGACAGCTCGCGGATCGCGGTGCGCGCCGCCTCACCGATGCCGTGCCGCCTCTCGGCGCCGAGCACGACGTTCTCGAGCACAGTGAGGTTGTCGGCGAGCTGGAAGTGCTGGAAGACCATTCCGATGCCAGCCGCGATGGCGTCGGACGGGCTGCCCAGCTGCCGCACCGTCCCGTCGACCGCGATGGTGCCCTCGTCGGGGGCCTGCACCCCGTAGAGGATCTTCATCAGCGTCGACTTGCCCGCGCCGTTCTCGCCGACCACGGCGTGCACGGTGCCCCGGCGGACGGTGAGCTCGACGTCCCTGTTGGCGACCACCCCCGGAAAGCGCTTGGTGATGCCGCGCAGCTCGACCGCTGGGCTCTCGTCAGAGGCGTGCCGGCCGCTGGCACCTCGGGTCCCGACGATGACGCACGCTCCTCGTTGTCGGCCCGCGGGGCGCACGGGCTGGACGCACTACTCAACCGCTCCCGCCGAACCTAACAACCTTCCCCCGCGGAACGACAGAGGAGCTGCGCCGGGCGCCGGCGCGCCGCCGGGGCAGCTCCGCTCGCCCCCACCTGTCGAGTGGTCACTTCCGCACACGACCCGCGGCCGACCACCCGCTTCCTTCCTTCCTCGAGTGGTCACTTCCGCACAGCGGCATCCACACCGGCACGACGGCTCGACCGCATCGGCGCGTGCCTACGGACGACCAGTGTGTGGCGATTGCAGGTCGGGAAGCACAAGCTGTGGAGCGCATCACCACCAATGGTCGTCGGGGTGCACACCCCGTGCGCGACGCATGGTCCGGTCGACCGGGTGTGCGCGTACAAGGGTGTCCACTCGACGAGGGCGGCGCGTACGGAACTGACCACTCGACGAGGGCGGGGCGCACGGAACTGACCACTCGACGGGGGCGGGGCGTACGGAACTGGCCACTCGACGGGGGCGGGGCGTACGGAACTGGCCACTCGACGGGCATTCGAGGGTCGGGCGGCTCGCCGGTCAGGCCGAGGGGACCTTGATCTCGCCGGCGATGATCTTGGCCTTGTAGTCGTCGAGCTTGGCCTTGATGTCGTCGACCTTGCCACCCGTCGTGGAGTAGTCGACGCCGCCGGCCTTGAGGTCGAACGCCTTGGTGCCGGCCTTGAACGTGCCGTCCTTGACCGACTTGATGAAGTCGAAGACGCCGACGTCGACCTTCTTGACCATGGAGGTGAGGATGACGTCCCGCACCGCGGCATCCGCCGTGAGCGCCTGGTCCGAGTCGACCCCGATGGCGAGCTTGCCGGCGGCCTTCGCGGCCTGGAACACGCCGCCACCGGAGCCGCCGGCAGCGTGGTAGACCACGTCGGCCTGCTGCTGGTACATGCCCTCGGCCGCGGCCTTGCCCTTGTCGACCGAGGCGAAGCCGCTGAAGTCCGGCGGCTGGGTGAGATACTTGACCTGGATCTGGACCGCCGGGTTGACCGCCTTGGCGCCGGCCGCGTAGCCCGCCTCGAACTTCTTGATGAGGGCCGTCTGCACGCCGCCGACGAAGCCGATCACGTTGGTCTTGGTCTTCAACGCGGCGGCAGCACCGACGAGATAGGAGCCCTCCTGCTCGGCGAAGGTGATGTTCTCGATGTTGGGGCCGGTCGCGTCGGTGGAGTCCACGAGCCCGAACTTGACGTCCGGGTTGTCTGCCGCGATCTTCTTCACGGCCGGCGCGTAGGCGAACCCGACCGCGACGATGCTGGTGTAGCCGGCGTCGATGAGCTGCTGCAGGCGCTCCTCGCGGGCCGACTCCGGCTCGCCCGTCGTGGCCGCGGCCTCCTTGCCCTGGGCGCCCAGCTCGGCCTTCGCCTTGTCGAGCCCCGAGGCCGCGGAGTCGTTGAACGACTGGTCGCCCCGACCACCGACGTCGTAGGCCATCCCGACCTTGAGCGCCTGGCCTGCCGGCGCGCCTCCTGTGGAGCCGGCGCCGGTGCCACCGGCTCCCGGCGTCGGCGAGCTGCTGCCACACGCGCTGAGCGCGAGCGTCCCCGCCGCGACGACCGCAGCGACCTTGGTTGCCTGACGCAAGAAAGTGCTCCTTAGCATGTCGGTGGACGTGCAGGGGTGCCTGCTCTGCGTCGCACTGTAGCCCCGTGCCGGCAGGGGCCCCCACCGCTCAGGCGCTCTCGGGCGGAAGTGTTACCGATCCGGGACCGCGAGCGCCGCCGTGGCGCCGGAGGCGGCGAGGGCACCCGCGGGGACCACGGCGCCCGGCGTGCCGTCAGGCGGCGGCAGCCCGGCACTGCCGAGCACTGCGCCGGCGAGGGTGCAGGCGCCGATGGTGATCGCGCCCTCGTCGAGCACGATGTCCCCACGGTGCAGGTCGTAGGTCGGCCCGCCCACACTCCGCGTGCCGAGCCGGGCCATGGCCCCCGGGACGCGGGTGAGATACCACGCGAAGTCCTCCCCGCCCAGCGACTGCGGCGTCGCAGCCCCGATCGCCCCGGCGCCGTGCACCGCTCGGGTCAGCGCCTCGATGCTCACCGCGTCGTTGACGACGGGAGGGACTCCACGCACGACCGAGAGGTCCGCCCGCACCCCGTAGGGCTCGACGACCGCCTTGACGAGCTCGTCGAGAAGCAGCTCGGAGCCCTCCCAGGCGCTGCCCTCGAGCATCCGCAGCGTCCCGGAGGCCTTGCCCGTCGACGGGATGACGTTGTGCGCGCCGCCGGAGTGGACGCTTCCCCAGACGAGCGCGGCGCCGGCCCGGGGGTCGAGGCGGCGGGAGAGCGCGCCCGGCACGTCGGTGATCACCTTCGCCAGGGCATAGGTCAGGTCCTCGGTCAGGTGCGGCCGGGAGGTG
Source organism: uncultured Intrasporangium sp. (assembly GCA_937873285.1). Classification (GTDB taxonomy): domain Bacteria; phylum Actinomycetota; class Actinomycetes; order Actinomycetales; family Dermatophilaceae; genus CALMNV01. Next base: position 5,437 of record CALMNV010000159.1, read on the forward strand.
TGGCCGCCCTGGCCGGTGAGGGTCACCTCGACCTGGCTGGCGGCCGCCGTCAACGGTCCCACCCGCAGCCCGACCTCCCCGACGTCGAGGGAGGGGTCGCAATGCAGCGCGAAGATGCGCTCGACCCCGTCGAGCCCGCCCTGGGACATGACGTCCTCCGCGCCACCGGGCATCACCTCCTCCGCCGGCTGGAAGACCATCCGCACTCCGATCCCGAGGTCCTCCAGGTCGCCCTCGATCGTCTTGAGGGCGAGCGCGGCCCCGAGCGCGGCGGTCGTGTGGATGTCGTGCCCGCAGGAGTGGCTGACCCCGTCGGTCACCGACGCGAACGGCAGACCCGTCCGCTCACGGATCGGCAGTGCGTCGAGGTCGGCCCGCAGCCCGATGACCCGGGTCGGCTCGCGCGCTCCGAGGTCGGCCAGCAGGCCGCTGGCCCGAAGCCGGCGCACCGCGATGCCCGCCGACTCCAGCCGCTCCGCGACGACCCCGGTGGTGCGCACCTCGCTGCGTCCGAGCTCGGGATGCGCGTGCAGGTCCCTGCGAATGGCGACCAGCTCGACCGCGTGCGCCGTCACGTTGCGCCGGATGGCGTCGAACGCGGAGGGCTCGGTCATGAGACCCGAAGTCTAGCGAGAGGATGAGACGAGGTCAGTGCCGTCGAGGACGTGAAGGGATGCGCATGGACCGCTCGGGGGAAGCGCCTCCGGACGCTGCTTCGGTGCTGCAGCGGGTCGAGCGCGCCGTCGGCTGGGCACGGGTCGGCGTCGACGACCACCCCCGCGGGACCTCCTGCGGCGCGGTGGTGCGCAGCGCCCGAGCGGGGCAGGACCCGCTCCGCGGCTGGCGCGAGGCGCTCGGCGACCAGCTGCGTGCGGCCGGCAACGTCGCTCCGGCGCACCTGGTCGCGGCGTTCGTGCTCCAGTGGTGGTGCCAGGTGGCCGCCGTGCCGATCGGGTATGCCGCCTCGCTCGGTCCGTGGCTGATGCGGCCCGCCCCGGCGGACCTGGCCTTTGAGCTGGCTGCCGGGCTCTACCCCGGCCGGATCACGGCATCGCCGGGCACGGCGCTCGACGTGGTGCCGGACCTGGCGCACCGGCTGGCCGCGGCGGAGACCGCCTACCACGCCGTCGTCGCCGACGTGGCGCGCGGCTTCGCCCCGGAGGTGCGGATGGGCTCACGGCAGCGGTGGGGGGTGGTCTCGGACACGTGGCACGCCACGCTGCATGCGGCGGCGAGCGCACCGGGAGCCCTCACCGGGACCGCTTCCTGGCAGGCTTCCGACGCCATCGCCGCATCGGCTCCCGGCCACGCTCCCGAGCCCGCGCCCCGGCGGGTGTCGTGCTGCTTCCTCTACCTGCTGCCCGGCTGCGACACGTGCGCCACATGCCCCCGCCGCCGCACGGCACCCGTCGCCGCCCCGCCGCGCCGGGGAGCCGGCTGAGCGGCATCCGGCCCGGCCGCGCGCCGTGAGGCCCGCCCGTCAGAAGTCCTCTCGCGGCCGGTAGACGCCCCACACCTCGCGCAGCGCGTGCGCCACCTCGCCCCCGGTGGCCCGGGCGGCCAGCGCCTCCTTGGGCGGGTAGAGGACGTTGTCGGTGCCCCGCGCAGCCTCCTGCAGCCGGGCCA
>CALMNV010000160.1 GCA_937873285.1 uncultured Intrasporangium sp.
ATGAGCGGATGGTTCCTGTTCTGTGGGTGTCCGGAGGTCTGGTGCAGCGCCGGTCCGGCCCATCCTGGTCCGGTCCCCGGCCTCCGTGCCGGGGGTGACGTCCCGCGCCCACCTGCCTGTTCCAGGTGGCCCGTCGGGGGTCGGGTGCTGCGTGCTTCCTTGCGGTGGTGCGTGCTCGAGGCCTGTGGCTCGTGCGGCCCGTCGCCGGGCGGTGCTGCTGCCGACCCTCCGGTCAGCCCTGACGCTGCTTGTGGCGCAGGTTCTCGCAGATCACCATGACCCGCCCGTTGCGGCGGATCACCTTGCACTTGTCACAGATCTTCTTGACGCTCGGCTGAACCTTCATGTCGCCTTCGTGTCTGTCATCGGTGGGTTAGCGGTAGCGGAAGACGATGCGGCCGCGGGTCAGGTCGTACGGGCTGAGCTCCACCACCACGCGGTCCTCGGGGAGGATCCGGATGTAGTGCTGGCGCATCTTGCCCGAGATGTGGGCGAGCACCTTGTGACCGTTGCTGAGCTCGACCCGGAACATCGCGTTCGGGAGCGCCTCGACGATCGTGCCCTCGATCTCGATGACACCGTCCTTCTTGGCCATATCCTCCGTCGTTCCATACGGTGGCCGACCCGGGAGTGGGCCGGCCGTGGGCGTGCCTCTGACCACGCAGAGAAGTGGGCGTCGGGGCACACGACACCCAAGGATCAAGACTACGTCACCGGGCCGGTCAACCCGAAATCGCCCTTCCTCGTGAGCCGTGTGCGGTATGCCGTGCCCTGGCACGGACGATCGCACACGGCGGACTTGACCCGGCGCCGGCGCGGTGACTCGAAGCCGGCTGCCGGTCGCCGTGACGCAGGTGACCGGATGGGAGGTCTTCCCCCACGAGCCGAGGGTCAGACCCCCAGCTCCTCGGCTGCGACGTCCGTCTCGGCGGGCCGCACGGCGAGGTCGAAGGGGTCCGCGCCCATGAACGTCGGCTCCTGCCACGTGAGCCGCACCTCGCCGCTCGTGCGGCTGCCGTCGAGCAGCACCCGGTGCGGGGTCTCGATGAGCAGCACCTCGGCGCGGAAGCGCTCGTGGTCGACCCAGCCGGCGGAGGCCACCACCGGCAGCACGCCGCGGGCGCCTCGCACCAGCGACTCCTGCCAGGTGCCGTCCCCTGCGGCGACGACGACGGGTCCGTCTGCGCTCTCCAGCGTGAGGCGCCAGCCGGTGGGCACCCGCTCGAGGAGGACGGCGGCATACGACGCAGGAAGGTCCGACGCCTCTGCCCTGCTGAGCCGAAGCCGGTCTGGGCCGGCCACCGCCGCGGGCACCGGCGGGATCGCAAGGCTGTCCAGGCGGGACTGCAGGTCCGCCTCGGCGGCGACCACTGCCGGGACCGCCGGGCCGCCCGGGCCCGCGAGCGCCGGCAGGAGGTGCTCCCACACCGCGTCGAGGACGGCCTGCATGTCCGTCTCCTCGGCGGTGATGGCGATCACCGCCTCCTGCTCGGGAAGCACGATGGCGAACTGGCCGAAGGCGCCGTCACCCCGGTAGCCGTGCCGGGCGATCCAGAAGCAGTAGCCGTAGCCGCAGTGCCAGTCCGGTTTCGGCTCGCAGTCGCGGTTGTCGGGGCCGAAGGGGCGGGTGGCCTCGTCGAACCAGCTCTCCTCGAGCAGCCGCCGCCCCTGCCACACGCCGCGGTCGAGGCAGAGCTGGGCGAAGGCGAGGATGTCGCCGAGGCGCAGGTGAGCGCCGCTGAAGCCGAGGTCGCGGCCCTTGGGGTCGGTGTGCCACAGCACTTCGTCGATGCCGAGCGGGTCGAGCAGCCGGGGCCGCAGCACGTCGAGGACCCGCTGCCCCGTGCGGTGCGTCACCGCTGCGGACAGCAGGAAGGTGGCCACCTGGTTGTAGGTGAACGTGGTCCCCGGCTCGTGGTCTGGGGGAATCGCGAGCGCGAGGTCCACCCAGTCGGTCGCGGCCGTCCCCGGGGCCGCCGCCCGCTCGGCCAGCGCTGCCCACGCGTCGACGTCGTGACCCACGGTCATGCTGAGGCAGTGGCGGATCTGCACCCGCCGCCACCGCTCGTCGACAGACGCGGGGTCGCGCGCCGGAAGATGCTCGAGGATCGGGTCGTCTAGCCGTAGCACCCCCTCCTGCACGAGGAAGGCGACCGCCGTGGCGGTGAGGCTCTTGCTCAGGGAGTAGACGAGCGACAAGCGGTCCGGGCCGTAGGGCGCCCAGTGGCCGCGGGCGACGACGCGCCCGTGGCGTGCGACGGCGAGCCCGTGCAGGCGCAGGTGCCGGTCCCGGACCTCGTCGAGGAAACGGAGCACGCCGGCAGCGTCGACGCCCTCGGCGCTGGGCGGGCTGGACGGAAGCGTCATGCACCGAAGCGTACGGGTGACCTCCGTCGCCCACTTCCTTCTCGAGTGGTCGACCTCGGCACACCGGACTCGTGCAGAACTGACCACTCGACGAGCGCGGGCGCCGCTCAGCCGGGCAGGGGGGCGTATGCCGCGCCGGCCGCCTCGAGCATCGCCTCGCCGCCGTCCAGCGCCGTGAGCACCCACAGGCCCTCGCCTCGGACGGCGACCGAGTGCTCGAAGTGGCAGGCTCGGGAGCCGTCGGAGGTGACGACGGTCCACTCGTCAGCCAGCACATGCGTGTCGGCCGAGCCCAGGGTGACCATCGGCTCGATCGCGGCGGTGAAGCCGTCGACGAGCTTGGGACCGGTGTCGCGCACCGCGTAGTTGGGGATCTGCGGGTCCAGGTGCATCTTCGGGCCGATGCCGTGGCCGACATACTCCTCGACGATGCCGTAGCGGCGTCCGTCCCGGGCGGCCGCGGCGTCGATGCTCGCCTCCACCGCGTCCCCGACGGCATACAGCCGACCGCCGGCGCGCATGGCCGCCATGCCGGCCCACAGGCTGGCCTCCGTGGCCGCGATGAGGTCGAGGTCCTCCGGACGCGCCGCCTCCGTGCCGCCCACGACGACGGAGAAGGCGGCGTCACCGTTCCAGCCGTCGACCTCGGCACCGCAGTCGACCGAGAGGAGGTCGCCCTCGCGCAGCACCCGCTGACCCGGTATGCCGTGCACGACCTCCTCGTTGACGCTCGTGCACAACGTGTGCGCATAGCCCGGGACGAGCTGGAAGTTGGGTATGCCGCCATGGCTGCGGATGAACTCCTCCGCGACCCGGTCGAGCTCGAGGGTGGTGACCCCGGCCCGGATCTCGGCGTGCAGGACGTCGAGGGTGCGGGCGACCAGCAGGCCGGCCGCCCGCATCAGCATCAGCTGCTCGTCAGTGCGACCACGCAGCTTGTGACGACCGAACATGGTGGCTCCGCCTCAGTCGCGCGCTTCGGGGAGCGCCGCGAGGATGCGCTCGGTGACCTCGTCGACCTCGCCCATGCCGTCCACCTGCACCAGCAGCCCGCGGGAGGCGTACTGCTCCGCGAGCGGCGCGGTCTCCCGGCGGTAGATGGCCTGCCGCTCCCGGATGACCTCCTCGGTGTCGTCGCTGCGGCCCTCGAGCGCCGCGCGGCTGAGCAGCCGCCCCACGACGGCCTCCTCGTCGACGGTCAGCTCCAGCACGGCATCGAGACGGTGCCCGGTGCCGGCCAGCATCTCGTCCAGCGCCGCCACCTGGCCCGACGTGCGGGGGTAGCCGTCGAGCAGGAAGCCGCGCGCGGCATCCTGCCAGGTCAGCCGGTCGGCCACGATCGCGTTGGTCACCTCGTCGGGCACGTAGCCGCCAGAGGCGAGGACCGCCTCGACCCGCTGGCCGAGCTCGGTGCGGTTCTTGATGTTGGCGCGGAAGATGTCGCCCGTGGACACCGACGGGATGCCCAGCCGCGCACCGATCCGGGCAGCCTGCGTGCCCTTCCCGGCGCCCGGCGGTCCCAGGATGATCAGGCGCATCAGCGGAGAAACCCTTCGTAGTGGCGCTGCTCGAGCTGCGCCTCGATCTGCTTGACGGTCTCCAGCCCGACGCCGACGACGATGAGGATCGAGGTGCCTCCGAACGGGAAGTTCTGGTTGGCACCGACGAGCACGAGGGCGACGAGCGGGATGAGGGAGACGAGGGCGAGGTAGATGGCGCCCGGCACGGTGATCCGGGTGAGCACGTAGTTGAGGTACTCGGCCGTGGGCCGACCGGCCCGGATGCCGGGGATGAACCCGCCGTACTTCTTCATGTTGTCCGCCACCTCGATCGGGTTGAAGGTGATCGAGACGTAGAAGAAGGTGAAGAAGAGGATGAGGACCACGTAGATGGCCATGTAGATCGGGTGGTCGCCCTTGACGAGGTTGTCCTGCACCCACTGCACCCACGCGGCGTTGTTGCCGTCGGCACGGGTGTTGAACTGCGCGAAGAGACCGGGCAGCGCGAGCAGCGACGAGGCGAAGATGACGGGGATGACGCCGGCCATGTTGACCTTGAGCGGAATGTAGGTGGACGTCCCGCCGTACATCCGTCGACCGACCATCCGCTTGGCGTACTGCACGGGGATGCGACGCTGCGACTGCTCGACGAAGACGACGGCGGCGATGACGAACACCCCCATGACGAGGATGCCGAGGAAGGTGCCCCAGCCGCGGTTGGACCGGATGGCCCACAGCGACCCCGGAAACCCGGCTGCGATCGAGGCGAAGATCAGCAGCGACATCCCGTTGCCCACGCCCCGGTCGGTGATGAGCTCGCCGAACCACATGATCAGGCCGGTGCCGGCGGTCATGGTGAGCACCATGATCAGGATCGTCCCGGTTGCGGTGTCGGTGAGGATCCGGTCGCAGCCGGCCCCGAAGAGGCTGGAGGGGTTGCGGGCGAAGGTCACGAGAGTCGCCGACTGGAGGATCGCCAGCCCGATGGTGAGGTAGCGGGTGTACTGCGTCAGCTTGGACTGCCCCGACTGCCCTTCGTCCTTGAGCGCCTCGAACCGCGGGATGACCACGGTCAGCAGCTGGATGATGATGCTGGCCGTGATGTAGGGCATGATCCCCAGCGCGAACACGGACAGCTGCAGCAGGGCCCCCCCACTGAAGAGGTTGGCCAGGTTGAGGAACCCGCTCTGGTCGCTGCCTCCGGTCGCCTTGCTCCGCGCGAGGCAGTCCTGGACGAGGGTGTAGCTGATGCCGGGTGTGGGCACCTGCGAGCCGAGCCGGAAGAGGGCCACGATGCCCAGCGTGAAGAGCAGCTTCTTACGCAGGTCCGGGGTACGGAACGCGCGAGCGAAGGCGGCGAGCACTGGTCCTCCTGAGCGCCACGCGTGGCGTGGCATTGTTCTGCGATCCGGTGAAGGTTAACGCACGACGCGATGCGCCTCGGGCACCCGCTCGTCCGGACCGGCCTTCGCCGGTCCGGGGCACGAGCGCCCGAGGCGCTGGGTCATCGACCGGTCGGACGCGTCACTCGCCCGCGGCGAGCGCCGTGACGGAGCCACCGGCGGCCTCGATCTTCTCCTTCGCGGTGGCGGAGAACCGGTGGGCCTCCACCTGCACCGGGACGGTGATCTCACCGGTCCCGAGCACCTTGACCGGGTGACCCTGCCGGACCGCGCCCTTCTCGACGAGCGCCTGGACGGAGACCGCCCCGCCCTCGGGGAAGAGCACCTGCAGCCGGTCGAGGTTGACGACCTGGTACTCGGTGCGGAAGGGGTTCTTGAAACCGCGCAGCTTGGGCAGGCGCATGTGCATCGGCATCGCCCCGCCCTCGAACCGCTCGGACACGGCGTAGCGCGACTTCGTCCCCTTGGTGCCGCGTCCCGCGCTCTTGCCCTTGGAGCCCTCACCGCGACCCACGCGGGTCTTCGGCGTCTTGGCACCCGGGGCGGGGCGCAGGTGGTGCACCTTGAGAGCCGCGCCCTCGCCGGTCCGGCCCTGCCGCTCGTTGGTCTCGTCCATGGTCAGTCAACCTCCTCGACGGTGACGAGATGGGTCACCGTGTTGACCATCCCGCGAATCTCGGGACGGTCCTCCTTGACGACGACGTCGCCGATGCGCTTGAGACCGAGGCTACGCAGCGTGTCCCGCTGGTTGCGCTTGCCGCCGATCTCGGAACGGGTCTGGGTCACCTTCAGACGTGGCATCACGCACCAGCCCTCTGCGCGGTCCGCGCCTCGGCCAGCCCGGCCGCCCGCGCGCGCAGCATCGCGGCGGGCGCCACGTCCGCGAGCGGCTTGCCCCGGCGAGCCGCGACGGCCTCCGGCTCCTCGAGCCCACGCAGGGCCGCGGCCGTGGCGTGCACGATGTTGATCGCGTTGTCCGAGCCGAGCGACTTGGACAGGACGTCGTGGATGCCGGCGCACTCGAGCACCGCGCGCACCGGGCCCCCGGCGATGACACCGGTGCCAGGCGAGGCGGGGCGGAGCAGGACGACTCCGGCGGCTGCCTCTCCCTGCACGGGGTGCGGGATGGTCCCCTGGATCCGGGGCACCCGGAAGAAGCCCTTCTTGGCCTCCTCGACGCCCTTGGCGATCGCGGCGGGCACCTCCTTGGCCTTGCCGTAGCCGATCCCGACAGTGCCGTCACCGTCGCCGACGACGACGAGGGCGGTGAAGCTGAACCGCCGCCCGCCCTTGACGACCTTCGCGACCCGGTTGATGGTCACGACGCGCTCGACGTACTGGTTCTTCTCGGCGTCCCGGCTCTCCCGGTTGTCACGGCCGCCGCGGCGGTCACCGCGGTCGCCACGCTCGGTGGCCGGACCCGTGCCGGAGCCGGTGCCTCGACGCTGTTGTCCGGGCATCAGATGTTCCTCATCTCAACGATTGCGAAGTGCTTGCTCGCGCCGCTCACAGGGACAGCCCGCCTTCGCGAGCGCCCTCGGCGATGGCCGCGACGCGACCGTGGTACTTGTTGCCACCCCGGTCGAAGACGACGGCCTCGATCCCGGCCACCTTCGCGCGGGCGGCCAGCAGCTCGCCCACCCGCTTGGCCTTGGCGGTCTTGTCCCCGTCGAAGGCGCGCAGGTCGGCCTCCATCGTCGAGGCCGACGCCACGGTCTTGCCGACCGTGTCGTCGACCACCTGGACGAACAGGTGGCGGGCGGAGCGCGAGACGACGAGGCGAGGACGGGCGGCGGTGCCCGCGACCTTCTTGCGGCCGCGCACCTGGCGCCGGATCCGTGCGGCGGCCTTGCTCTTGCCGCGCTTGATGATCATTGCCATGGCTTACTTACCGGCCTTTCCAACCTTGCGACGGATCTGCTCGCCGGCGTAGCGGACACCCTTGCCCTTGTAGGGGTCGGGCTTGCGCAGCTTGCGGATTTTCGCGGCCACCTCGCCGACGAGCTGCTTGTCGATGCCCTGGATCGAGAAGCGGGTCGGGGCCTCGACGGCGAACGCGATGCCCTCGGGCGGCCTGATCAGGATGGGGTGCGAGTAGCCGAGCGAGAACTCGAGGTCCGACCCCCTCGCCACGACGCGGTATCCGGTGCCGAAGATCTCCATCTTCTTCTCGTAGCCCTGGGTGACCCCGAGGACCATGTTGTTCAGCAGCGAGCGGGTCAGGCCGTGGAGCGAGCGCGAGGTGCGCTCGTCGTCGGGGCGCTGCACCTGCAGTGCGCCCTCCCCCTGCTCGACCGTGATCGGCTCGGGCACGGTGAGGCGGAGGGAGCCCTTGGGGCCCTTCACCGCGATCTCCTGGCCGTCGAGGGCGATGTCGACGCCCGCGGGGATGGTGACGGGTAGTCGTCCGATTCGCGACATGGCGCTGGTCTCCTTACCAGACGTAGGCGAGGACTTCCCCACCCACGCCCTTCTCGTGAGCCTGACGGTCGGTCAGCAGCCCCGACGACGTCGAGAGGATTGCGACGCCCAGCCCGCCGAGGACCTTGGGCAGGTTCGTCGACTTCGCGTAGACGCGCAGACCCGGCTTGCTCACCCGGCGCACGCCCGCGATGGAGCGCTCCCGGTTGGGCCCGTACTTGAGGTCGACGGTCAGCGTCTGGCCGACCGTGGCCTCCTCGACGCGCCAGCCGGCGATGTAGCCCTCGGCCTGCAGGATTTCGGCGATGTTCTTCTTCAGCTTCGAGTACGGCATGCCGAACACGTCGTGGTGCGCCG
>CALMNV010000161.1 GCA_937873285.1 uncultured Intrasporangium sp.
GCTCCAGCCCGCCGCTCCCTCGTGCCGCGGATCCGGCGCTGGGCGGTGGCACATGCCGTCGGCCACGCCACCTCGGCCGAGATCGACGCGGTCGGCATTCTGCGCGCGCTGCGGCTCGCCGGCGTCCGTGCCCTGGGTGCCCTCGACGTGGCCCCCGACCTCGTCATCCTCGACGGCAATCACGACTGGCTCACCGCGCCGACCGAGGTCGGCCTGCTCGCGCTGGTCGGGGCCGCGCCGGCGACACCTCCGGTCACGACGATGGTCAAGGCGGACCTGCGCTGCTCCAGCGTCGCCGCAGCCAGCGTCCTCGCGAAGGTCGAACGGGACGAGCTCATGGCGGCACTGGCGGCCGAGCACCCGGCATACGGCTGGGGGAACAACAAGGGGTATGCCGCCCCCGAGCACCTCGACGCGCTCGGGCGGCTCGGTCCCTGCCCGCTGCATCGGCGGTCATGGCGGCTCCCGGGCCTGGTGGACCAGAATGAGGAGCAGGACCTCGCGTTCGGCGAGCAGACAGGAACGGTGGTTCGGTGAGCTCTGAAGACCTCGAGAAGTACGAGACCGAGATGGAGCTGCAGCTCTACAAGGAGTATCGCGACGTCGTCGGCCTGTTCACCCACGTCGTGGAGACCGAGCGTCGCTTCTATCTCGCCAACTCCGTCGACGTCAAGGTGCGCACCGACGGCGGGGAGGTGTTCTTCGACGTGACCATGGCCGACGCGTGGGTGTGGGACATCTACCGCCCGGCGCGGTTCGTCAAGAACGTGCGGGTCATCACGTTCAAGGACGTCAACGTCGAGGAGCTGCCCAAGCCGGACATCAAGCTGCCGGAGTCCGGCGGCTTCGGCTGACGCCGGCCCGCCCGTCCGTCGGGCGGGCACCCAGGCCGGCGTCCCGCCCGCTCCACAGGCCGCCTGCCCGGCCCGTCGCTGTCCACAGGTTGCCGGCTCCGGCTGTGCTGCGGTCCGCCGCTGCCCTCAGGCTGGTCGGCATGGACAGCGCAGCCAACCGGGCTCTCGGCGACTACGGGGAGCGCCTCGCGTGCAGGTATCTTCGCGACCGCGGGCTGCGCGTCCTCGAGCGCAACTGGCGGTGCGTCCGCGGCGAGATCGACATCGTCGCGCAGGACGGCGACTGCCTCGTGATCTGCGAGGTGAAGACCCGACGCTCGGGGCACTACGGCGCGCCATTCGAAGCCGTCACGCGTCGCAAGCTGTGTCGGCTGCGGCGGCTCGCGGCGCTGTGGCTGGCAGCGGACGGGGTGGCCGGCGAGGGGGCGCCCCGCCCGGCGCTCAGGGGCGACGTGCGGATCGACGTCGTCTCCATTCTCTGCGTCCCCGGGAGACCGCCTCGCGTAGAGCACCTGCGGGGTGTCGCGTGAGAGGGCTCGGTCGCACCCGCGCCGTCGGGCTGCGTGGCGTCACCGGCTTCCTCGTCGACGTCGAGGCCCACGTGTCCCAGGGGCTGCCGTCCTTCGTGATCAGCGGCCTCGGCGACTCGGCGGTGGCGCAGTCACCGGGTCGAATCCGGGCCGCCGCCTCGGCGCTCGAGCTGCCCGTCAGCCAGCGGCGGATCACCGTCAACCTCTCACCGGCCGGGGTGCGCAAGGTGGGGCCCGGCTTCGACCTCGCCATCCTCGTGGCCGTCGCCAGCGCCATGGGAGCGATCCCGCAGCGGGTCGTCGCGGACGTCCTCCACCTCGGGGAGCTCGGTCTCGACGGGTCGGTGCGCGCGGTCTCGGGGGTGTTGCCCGCCGTCCACGCGGCGGCCCGCGGGGGGGTGCGGCACATGGTCGTCCCCGTCGCGAATGCCGCCGAGGCGCGGCTGGTCTCCGGCATGCGGGTGCATCCGGTCGCCGATGTGACCGAGCTGGTGCGGCGCTATGCCAGTCTCGCCGGCGGTCGGCCGGTGCAGGAGGTCCCCGTGCCACCGCCTGCCGCCGTCCCGGCGTCTGCCCCCGACAAGGACCTGGCCGAGGTGCTCGGCCAGGCGGAGGCCAAGCTCGCCCTGGAGATCGCAGCGGCAGGCGGCCACCACCTGCTCATGGCCGGCCCTCCGGGTGCGGGCAAGACGATGCTCGCCGAGCGGCTGCCCGGGCTCCTGCCGGCCTTGGACGAGCAGCAGGCCATGGAGGTCACCGCCATCCACTCCGTGCTCGGCGTCCTCGGTGACGACGTCCGTCTGCTGCGCCGGCCACCCTTCGTCGCACCGCACCACGGCGCGTCTCCTGCGGCAGTCATCGGCGGCGGTAGCGGCCGGATCAGGCCCGGTGCGGTGACCCAGGCTCACGCGGGGGTGCTCTTCCTCGACGAGGCCCCGGAGTTCGACAAGAACGTCCTCCAGTCGCTGCGCACGCCGCTCGAGCGTGGCACCGTGACCGTCGCCCGGGCGACCGAGACGGTCACCTTCCCGGCTCGCTTCCAGCTCGTGCTCGCCGCGAACCCCTGTCCCTGCGGCAACGGCTGGGGCAGGGGGCTGGACTGCAGCTGCACCCCCCTCCTTCGCCGCAACTACTTCGGCAAGATGTCCGGGCCGCTGCTCGACCGGGTCGACCTGCAGGTGCACGTGCAGCCGCCGGGTCTGACCCTCGCCGGGCTGGCCCCGGGGGAGAGCACGGCCGCGGTGGCGGCGCGCGTGGCGGGGGCACGGGTGGCGCAGCAGGAGCGCTGGAGCGTGCTGCGGCGACCCGATGTCAAGCTCAACAGCCGGGTCGCGGGCTCGGTGCTACGGCAGGCGCCGTGGCGGCCGCCTCGCGGCGACACCGCGTCGCTCGACCGGGCGCTGGAGCTCGGGGCGATCACCCTCCGCGGATACGACCGGGCACTGCGGGTGGCCTGGACCATGGCGGACCTCCAGGGTCAGACCCGACCGACCCGCGAGCAGGTCGACCTCGCCCTGTCCTTCCGCCGCCACGCGGGGGTGGCCGCATGACGGACGAGCGGTGGGCGCGGGCTGCCCTCAGCCGGCTCGCCGAGCCCTGCGACACCACGGTCGCCGCGCTCCTTGAGCGGTTCGGTGCGGTCGAGACCGTCGACCGGATCCGCTCCCACGCGCCCGGCCTCGAGCGCTTCGGGGCGCGGGTGCGCGAGGCGAACGTGGACCAGGACCTCGCCAATGCCAGACGGATCGGGGCGCGCGTCGTCATCCCGGGAGACGACGCGTGGCCGACCCGCCTCGACGACCTGCCGATCCCACCGTGGTGCCTCTGGGCACGGGGACCGCTGCCACTGGAGTCGGGACTGCGCCGGTCCGTGGCGGTCGTCGGCGCGCGGATGTGCACCGAGTACGGCGCACGCCTCGCCGCCGAGCTGGCGGCGGGACTGGTGACCCGCGGGTGGGCCGTCGTCTCCGGTGGGGCCTTCGGCATCGATGCCGCAGCGCACCGGGGGGCGCTCGCGGTCGACGGCGTGACCGTCGCCGTGCTCGCCTCGGGGATCGACCGCATGTACCCCGCCGCCCACGGGCCGCTCCTCGAGCGCATCCTCGAGCGGGGGGCATGCCTGTCCGAGACGGCCCCGGGGTCGGCGCCGATGAAGAGCCGCTTCCTGCACCGCAACAGGCTGATCGCCGCGCTGACCGCCGGCACCGTCGTCGTTGAGGCCGACCTGCGCTCGGGGTCGCTCAACACAGCCCGGCACGCTGTCGGCCTGGCCCGTCCGGTCGCCGCCGTGCCGGGCCCGGTCACGTCGATGAGCTCGGCGGGGTGCCACCAGCGCATCCGCTCCGGCGAGGCAGTCCTCGTCACCAACGCCGAGGAGGTGATCGAGCTCGTCGGCGAGATGGGAGTCGACGCCTACGAGGAGCCCAGCGGCCCGGTGTTCGCCGCCGACGGCCTTCCCTCGGCGGAAGCGCGCGTCCTCGAGGCGCTGCCGGTGCGCGGAGCCATGGAGCTCGACCGCGTGAGCGTGCTGACCACGCTGGCGCCCTTGGCCGTGCGGGCGGCTCTCGCTCGGCTGGAGGACCTTGGGTTGGCCGTGGTCGAGGAGGGGAGGTGGCGCAAAGCCCGCGCCCCACGGGTCTGACCGGTCCCGGCCCCGCGGTGGCTGTCCTCGCGAGCCCGGTGCCACCAGTCCCTCAGGCGCGAGGGTGGGCCTGCTGGTAGCTGCGGCGAAGCCGGTCCACGGAGACGTGCGTGTAGATCTGCGTCGTCGCGAGGCTGGCGTGCCCGAGCAGCTCCTGGACGTCCCGGAGGTCTGCACCACCCTCGAGCAGGTGCGTCGCGGCGCTGTGGCGGAGTCCGTGAGGGCCGATGTCGGGGGCGTCCGCCACCTCGGCGAGGAGGGCGTGGAGCACGCCGCGGATCTGGCGCGCGTTGGCGCGTCGCCCACGCCGCCCAAGCAACAGGGCGGGCCCCGACTCGTTCGTCACCAGTCGGGGGCGGACCGCCAGCCAGTCGGTCAGCGCACGCGAGGCCGGCAGGCCGAAGGGCACGACGCGCTCCTTGGCGCCTTTGCCCAGCACCCGGACGACTCGCTGATCCAGGTCGACGTCGTCGATGTCGAGTCCGACCAGCTCCCCCACCCGGATGCCGCTGGCATAGAGCAGCTCGAGCGCCGCCCGGTCCCGGGCATGCAGCGGGTCCTCGTCGTCGGCATGCCGCTGCGCCACGTCGAGCAGCGCGTCGGCCTGGGCGGCCCGGAGGACCGGCGGCAAGGACCGGTTGCGCTTGGGCGCGGCGAGGCGCAGCGCAGGGTTGCTCGCGATCCGGCCGGTCGTGTGCGCCCACACGAAGAAGGTGCGAGCGGATGCCGCCCGTCTGGCGAGCGTGGCGCGCGCGGCCCCTGCGCTGGCTTGCTCACCGAGCCAGGCTCGCAGGTCCGCCAGTCGGACCTCCTCCGCACCGACGAGCCCGCGCCGGCTGGTGAAGCACAGCAGGTGGCGCACGTCGCCGAGATAGGCCCGCCGGGTGTGCTCCGACCGCCCGCGCTCGGCCCCGAGATGCCGAGCGAAGTCGTCGAGGATGGCCAGGTCGGGCGGGTCGCCCCCAGCAGGACCAGCCGAGCCGTCGCCACCGGGAGAGCCGCCTGCCATGCGGGCACCCTCGCGCATGCGGGCGGGACAGGCAAGGACCCGGTGCCCGAGCGCCGTGCCGCCGCTTCCCTCGACCAACGAGAAGCACGCTGCAGGTCGAGGAAGCTTCAGCCGACGCTCAGGGGAAGGAGCACCACAGGGCGACGGGCCAGCAGGCCGAGGGGGTCGAGGTAGACCCGCCCTCGAAGCACGCCCCAGTGCAGGCAGGTGGCGGCGTCACAGTGCCCCGGCCCGTCCGCGACACGGCCGACGGTGTCTCCAGCGCTGACCCGCGTGCCGACCGCCGCCCACGAGGTGACAGGTGCGAACGTGCTGCGCTGCCTGCCTGGATGTGTCACCACGACGACGCCGCGGCCGGCGAGGAGGCCGCCGAAGGTGACCACACCGGGCCCGGGGGAGCGGATCGACTGGCCAGGCGCCGCGGCGAGGTCCACCCCGCGGTGTCCTGCAGACCACCGCTGCGCCGGTGGGTCGAAGCCTCTCACCACGGTCGGCCGTGGCGCGAGCGGCCAGCGCCAGCCCCCGGAGGCGGCAGGGGAGGGAGCGCCTGGAGAAGGGCTCGGAGGTGGGCCGAGCGCCCCCGAGCCCGCAGTGGCAGGTGGGGGCGGGCTGCCGGCGGTGCCAGTGGCGTCCAAGGGGCCGCCGAGGGCGGCGGCCGTGGCGGCGAGCGCGGCGGCGACGCCGAGAACGGCCGCACCGAAGGTCATGCCGGCGAGGTTAGGGCCGTCCGCCCTCCACCGCTTCGATGCGTGGCGCCTCGGTGGACAACGCTCCTCGTGTGGTGGGGCCTGTGGACGCTCAGACGCTGGCCCGGCGCAGGGACGCCAGGCGCCGGCTCGCCTCGACGAGCACCGCGTCGCGTTTGCAGAAGGCGAACCGGACAAGCGACCTCGCCGCGTCGCGGTCGTCGCAGAACACGGAGACTGGCACCCCCACGACCCGCGCCAGCTGGGGCAGCCGTCGGGCGAACTCGGCGCCGTCGTCGACACCGAGGGGCGCCGCGTCGGCGAGCACGAAGTAGGTCCCCGCCGGGCGGGCCACCTGCAGCCCGCTCTCGACGAGCCCCGCGCACAGCAGGTCGCGCTTGTCCTGCAAGGACTGCGCGATCCCGGCATACACCTCGTCGCCCAGGTCCAGCCCGCGTGCCACCGCCGGCTGCAAGGGCCCCGACCCGACGAAGGTGAGGAACTGCTTGACCCGCCGGGCCGCGGCCACGACCTCGCTCGGTCCGCAGAGCCAGCCGACCTTCCAGCCGGTCACCGAGAACGTCTTGCCCGCCGAGGAGATCGTGATGGTCCGATCCGCCATGCCGGGCAGCGTCGCCATCGGCACGTGGACGGCGCCGTCGAAGACCAGGTGCTCGTAGACCTCGTCCGTCACGACCCAGGCGTCGTGCTGGCGCGCGAGCGACGCGACGAGCTGGAGCTCGGCGCGGGTGAACACCTTGCCCGTCGGGTTGTGCGGCGTGTTGAGCAGCACGATCCTCGTCCGGTCCGAGAAGGCAGCCCGCAGCGACGCCTCGTCGACGGCGAAGTCCGGAAACCTCAGGACCGACGTGCGCCGGGTCGCCCCCGCGAGGGCGATGGTCGCGGCATACGAGTCGTAGTAGGGCTCGAACGTCACGACCTCGTCGCCGGGCTCGCACAGCGCGAGGACCACCGCCGCGATCGCCTCCGTCGCCCCGACCGTGACGAGCACCTGCGTGGCCGGGTCGACGTCGAGCCCGTAGAAGCGTGCCTGGTGGGCGGCGATCGCCTCCAGCAGCTCCGGCACGCCGGGTCCGGGCGGGTACTGGTTGCGACCTCCGTCGATGGCTGCCTTGGCCGCATCGAGCAGCTGACGCGGGCCGTCGGTGTCGGGGAAGCCCTGCCCGAGGTTGATGCTGCCCGTCGACTCGGCGAGCGCCGTCATCTCGGCGAAGATCGTCGTGCCGAAGGCGGCCAGCGGGGCGTCGGGGCGCAGGGACGGCATACCGGCATGCTAGGGCGGCAGGTCAGCTCGGTCTCAGCCGAAGCCGCACGCCGTGATGCGGTAGAGCGTGTAGCGGCCGGCCGTGGCCACCTTCACCAGCCCGGGAGCGGTGGCGAGGCGCACCAGCCCGGAGGAGCGGTCCGGGTGGTCGAGCCAGTAGACATCGGGAGACTCGAGCGCGAAGCGGACGTCGCGCCGCCGCAGCGCTGCGCAGACGTCCGGCCGGGTGGCCACGTCGCGCAAGCCGGTGCCGATGAGCAGCTCGTCCCCGCTGGGGGGCATGGGGATCGACCGGTAGAGCGTCCTCGTGCCCGTCAGGGCGTAGAGCAGCGGAGAGCCGTTCTCGGGGCGGCCGACCACGGACTGGCCGGAGGGCACGAAGGCGGCGAGCCGCTCGAGGTCCGCCTGGCGGGCCGGATCGAGGATGATGCGCTCCGGCGGCGCCGGATGGAAGTAGTCCCGCAGCAGCCGGCTCCGGTCGGCATGGTCGGCGACGACGCTGAGCAGCGGCACGGCGGCGAGGGCGGCGACCCCGGCGGCGAGCGGCGCCCGACGCAGGCCCGGCACCCGCAGCAGCAGGCGGCGGATGGCGGGGGCCGCGGCAGCGACCATGACGACGCCGGGCACGGTGGCGAGGGCGGCCAGGCGAACCTTGTCGTTGTACCAGTAGCCGGTGACGAGCGCCGTGCCCTCGAGCGTCGAGGACGCGGCGAGCACGTAGAGGACCACCGCGGCGAGCCACATGGCAAGGACGGGGACCGCGGCGCGCGCCCGGGTGAGGATCCACCAGGTGCCGAGGCCGAGCAGCAGGAGGAGACCCCAGGCCACCGACGTCACCTGCAGCCGGCCTCCGACGAGCTCGACGACCGCGGTCGGCACCGGGACGTGACCCGGCCAGCTGTAGGCCTGCGTGGCGGCGAGCCGGCTGGACAGCAGCGGCGCGGCGAGCATGCCGGCGGCAAGGGCAGCGGCGACCGCGAGGCTGTCGCGGACGACGGCCCGCCAGGGCGAGTGCCCGAGCACCCCGGCTCGCAGCCGGGCGGCGAAGAACCACGCGAGGGCGAACACGACGAGCGAGATGACCGCGTTGGGATGGACCAGGGCGAGCCCTGGCAGGGACGCGAGGAAGGCGAGCACCTGCCCGCGGCTGCGGGAGCGGGCCGCCTCGAGCATGAGGGCCAGCGCCCCCGACGTGAGGGCCGTGCCCATGAGGTTGGGCCACAGCACCCCCCAGCCGAGGAGCATCGTCGGGAAGGCGATGAAGGCGGCGGAGGCCAGCCCACCGGCATACAGCAGCAGGCGCGAGGGGCCGAGCGCCTGCCGCACCAGGGCGACGCACCCCAGCGGCCAGACGAGCGCGGCGAGCACCACCGTGGCCGCGTTGGCCGCGGCGAGGATCGGCGCGTGCACCGCGAGCATCCCGGTGGCGGTCCATGCATGGAACCCGCTCGGATAGAGCGAGCCGTTGGTCGGCGCGAAGTTGCCGGTGTCGAGCAAGAGCCGGATCCGGTTGAGGTGGAAGACGGCGTCCGGGCTGTCGACGAGCTCGTCCGGCCGGCCGATGGCGGGCAGGAGGGTGGCGAGGGTGACGGCGACGCCGACTCCGACCGCGATCGCGGCGGAGGGGCTCGGGCGGCCCAACCACCGCCGCCGCATCGGAAGCCGGGGGGGAGGGCGGCGCCCGAGCCGCGCACCGAGCCCGGCAAGGATCGTCGTCGCCACCGTCGCGACGCCGTAGAGCGGCAGGGACCACCTCACGCCCACGGCGGCCGCGGCGGTGGCCCACCCGCCGAGCACCCCCACCGACAGGGCCGGGGCGATGGCGACGGACTCCAGGCCGCGGGCGCCGAGCGCCCGCACCACGAGCCAGCCGGGGACGAAGAGCAGGCCGGCGAGCACGACGAGAACGGGGATCGCCTCGGTCCAGCTTGCCATGCGCCTCTCCTGCCGGTCACTGCCCGGTCACTGCCGATCGCGCGCCCCTCGGGACCCCCGCGACCATTGTGGTGGGTGCCGGAGATTTCGCCGTCACCCGGGGCAGGCCATAGGATCGTCGGTGGTCCGGTGTGTCCTTGGCAGGCCAGACCACATTTCGCGCGTCTTCTGCCGGTCCGCGCCCCTCGGGGCCGGGCCGGGGCGCACCACGGCAGTCCCGGCGGGCCCGGGCGGGGTGCGTGCAGGCGCCAGGCGCGAGAGGTATGCCGTCCGGCCGGAACTGCGCACCGGGCGGCCGCCCCGCGGACAACTGACAACACCACGACAAGGGAGGACACGGCATGGCCGTCGTCACCATGCGCCAGCTCCTCGAGAGCGGCGTGCACTTCGGGCACCAGACCCGGCGCTGGAACCCCAAGATGAAGCGCTTCATCATGACCGAGCGCAACGGCATCTACATCATCGACCTCCAGCAGTCGCTGACCTACATCAACAACGCGTTCGAGTTCGTCAAGGAGACGGTCGCCCACGGTGGCACCGTGCTCTTCGTCGGCACGAAGAAGCAGGCCCAGGAGCCCATCGCGGAGCAGGCCACGCGGGTCGGCATGCCGTACGTCAACCACCGCTGGCTGGGCGGCATGCTCACCAACTTCACGACGATCTCCAAGCGACTCACCCGCCTGAAGGAGCTCGAGGAGCTCGACTTCGACGACGCGGCCGGCTCCGGCTACACCAAGAAGGAGCTGCTCATCCTCGGCCGGGAGAAGGACAAGCTGGAGAAGACCCTCGGCGGCATCCGCTCGATGACCAAGGTGCCCTCGGCGGTGTGGGTCGTCGACACGA
>CALMNV010000162.1 GCA_937873285.1 uncultured Intrasporangium sp.
CGTGGAAGCACACGTCGACGCGGATGGCGACCGGCTTCGCCGGAGCCACGAACCTCGCCGTCGGCGACTACGGCGGGGTCTTCGTCGCCGAGCTGTTCGGCGGCAAGGTGTCCAAGCTGTGGCAGGGCAAGGTGCTGACCGTCGCCAAGGTCAACCAGCCGCTCGCCGTGGAGGCGCGGGGCAAGGAGCTCTACGTGGGCACCATGGCGATGATGGACCAGAACGGCAACGTCACCCAGCCGGGCAGCATCCTGCGCTACCGGATCGGCGGCTAGCCGGCCGGGCTCCGCACCGCCAGCCCGGCAAGCCCCGCTGGCGCGGCTGCAGGACGAGGAGGGCTCGCCGACGGCGGGCCCTCCTCCGCAGCCTCCGCAACCCGCGGCTCCGAGCAGTTAGGCTGCGACGAACAGCCGCCTCGGCCACGCTCCGGGCCGTCCAGGAAGGACCTTCCCCATGCGTCGCATGCCCCTCCTCACCGTTTCCAGCGTCGCGGCGCTCGGCCTCCTCTCGGCGTGTGGCTCGAGCTCCCTCTCCGGTGGCGGCGCCCCTCCGGGGACGCAGCCGGCCGTCGCGACCACGCAGACCGCCGACCCCCAGCTCGCCGCCAAGCTGCCTCCCAAGATCAAGGCGGCCGGCAAGATCGTCGTCGGCACGGACACCAGCTATCCCCCCAACGAGTTCCTCGGTGCGGACGGCAAGACCGCCGAGGGCATGGACATCGACCTGTTCACGGCCGTCGCCCAGAAGTTCGGCGTGCCAGTGGAGTTCCGCACCGCGACGTTCGGCTCGATCATCCTCGGCGTCACGGGCGGCAAGTACGACGTCGGGGTGTCGAGCTTCAGCATCAACCCGGACCGCAAGAAGCAGGTCAACATGGTCAGCTACTACTCGGCCGGCACGTTGTGGGGCGTCCCGAAGGGCAACCCCAAGAAGGTTGACCCCGACAACGCCTGCGGCCTCAACGTGGGCGTCCAGAAGGACACCGTGCAGATCGACGACCTCACCGCGCGGAGCAAGAAGTGCACCGCCGCCGGCAAGCCGGCCATCAACCAGGTGGTGGAGGACCTCCAGGTCAAGGTCAACGCGGACCTGACCAGCGGGAAGGTCGACGCCATGGTCGCCGACTCCCCGGTCACGCTGTATGCCGTCAAGCAGACCAACGGCGCGGTCGAGGCGCTCGGCAAGAGCTACGACACGGCACCGTACGGCTACGTCGTGCCCAAGGACCAGACGGTGTTCGCGCAGGCCATCGTCGATGCCCTCAAGGCCCTCGACGCGTCGGGTGACTACACGCGAATCCTCCAGAAGTGGAACATCGCCGACGGGGCGATCCGCAACTTCGCCGTCAACCCGTGATCTCGGAGCACTCCCTGGAGGAGGCTGCGGACCGGCCGGGGCCGATCAGCGCCCGGCCGGTCCCGCACCCGTGGCGCTGGGTCGCCGTCGCGGGCATCGCGGTCCTCGTCGCCATGGTGGCGAGCTCCTTGCTGACCAACCCCAGGTGGGACTTCGGGCTGGCCGCGCAGATCATGATCCAGAAGCCGGTCATCGACGGGCTGCTCAAGGGGACCATCCTCGGCACCGTCGGCTCGATGGCCATCGGCGTGGCGCTCGGCATCGTCATCGCGGTGATGCGCATCTCGGAGAACCCGGTCCTGCGGGGGGTGTCGTTCGTCTACACCTGGTTCTTCCGAGCCATCCCGCGCTACGTCCTGCTCGTCATCATCGGCAGCGGGATCGGCTACCTCTACAACACCCTCCAGGTCGGTCTGCCGTTCGGTCAGCAGATCGCCGGATGGCTCGGCCTGAGCAGCGACCTCACCATCGGGTCGCTCAACGTCAACGGCATCACCGGGTCGATCCTCGGCGGCATACTCGGCCTGGGCCTGTCCGAGGCGGCCTACATGGCCGAGATCGCCCGTTCCGGCATCCTCTCGGTCGACCCCGGCCAGCGTGAGGCCGCGCAGGCACTGGGGATGAGCAGCGGCAAGACGATGCGGCGGATCGTCCTACCGCAGGCGATGCGCGTCATCGTCCCGCCGACCGGCAACGAGACGATCGCCATGGTCAAGGACACCTCCCTGCTCATCGCCATCCCGGTCATCGCCGAGCTCAACTACCAGACGAGCGCGATCGCGAACCGCATCTTCAAGATCATGCCGGGGCTGGTCGCCTCGACAGCGTGGTATCTGATCATCTGCTCGGCGCTCATGGTGGGCCAGTACTACCTGGAGCGCTACTACGGCCGCGGCTTCGGGCAGCAGCGTCCGAAGACGAGGCGCTTCGCCCGGCCGGCCGGCGCCGGTGGCGCCTGATGGCCACGCCGGCGGGCTCCGGAGCCGACCGGCCCCTGGTGCGGGCCGTCAACGTCACGAAGTCGTTTCACGGCACGCAGGTCCTCAAGGGCATCGACCTGCAGGTGCGCCGCGGCCAGGTCGTCTGCCTGCTCGGGCCGTCCGGGTCGGGCAAGACCACCTTCCTGCGCTGCATCAACCAGCTCGAGTCGATCGACGGCGGACGGATCTGGGTCGACGGTGACCTGATGGGCTACCGGGAGGAGCGCGGGACGCTGCACCGCCTCGGGGACAGGCAGATCGCCTCCCAGCGACGCGACATCGGCATGGTGTTCCAACGCTTCAACCTCTTTCCGCACAGGACGGCCCTGGAGAACGTCGCCCTGGCGCCGATCGAGGTCAAGGGCATCTCCAAGCAGGCCGCCCGTGAGCGCGGCCTGCAGCTGCTGGAGCAGGTCGGCCTGGCGGACAGGTCGGCGGCCTACCCCGCCGCGCTCTCCGGCGGCCAGCAGCAGCGGGTGGCCATCGCCCGCGCGCTGGCGATGGACCCCAAGCTCATGCTCTTCGACGAGCCCACCTCGGCGCTCGACCCCGAGCTCGTCGGCGAGGTGCTGCGGGTCATGCGCGACCTCGCGGCCGCCGGGATGACGATGATCGTGGTCACCCACGAGATGGGCTTCGCCCGCGAGGTCGCCGACCACGTCGTCTTCATGGATGCCGGAGTGGTCGTCGAGGAGGGCCCGCCGAGCAAGGTCATCGGCAACCCCCAGCACGACCGGACTCGCGCCTTCCTGCGTCGGATGCGCTCCGAGGAGGACAGGGCGCAGCTCTGAGCCCACCGGGTGGCAGGCCCGACGCCGGCCGCCCGGCTCGTGCCGCGCCACGCACCGCGCGCAACTGACCACTCGACGGGGCGACTGCGTTACTACATGCCGTAGCATCTACGACGTCACGTAGTCGACGCACATCCGGGGAGCCACCATGGACGCCACCGACCTCGCCCGTTGGCAGTTCGCCATCACCACCGTCTACCACTTCCTCTTCGTGCCGGTCACGATCGGGCTCTCGTTCGTCGTCGCCGTCTTCCACTCGGCCTGGGTGCGCACCGCCAACCCCGACTGGCTGCGGCTGGCCAAGTTCTTCGGCAAGCTCTTCACGATCAACTTCGCCCTCGGCCTCGTCACGGGCCTCGTCCAGGAGTTCCAGTTCGGCATGAACTGGTCGGACTACTCCCGCTTCGTCGGCGACATCTTCGGTGCCCCGCTCGCCATCGAGGCGCTGCTCGCCTTCTTCCTCGAGTCGACCTTCCTCGGACTGTGGATCTTCGGCTGGGGCCGCATCCCGCAACGGCTGCACGCCGCGACGATGTGGATCGTCCACGTCGGGACTCTGCTGTCCGCGTACTTCATCCTCGCGGCCAACTCCTTCATGCAGCATCCGGTCGGCTACCGCTTCAACCCCGCCACCGGGCGCGCGGAGCTCACCGACTTCTGGGCGGTGCTGACCAACAAGGTCCAGCTCGTCACCTTTCCGCACATCGCCTTCTCGGCCTACATGGTCGGCGGCGCGGTCGTCATGGGCGTGGCGCTGCACCTGATGCGGCGTGAGGCCCGCCGGCGCTCCGAGCCGGAGGCGACCGACCGCGACGCGGCGGGCTCCGACGTCTCCCTCTACCGGCGCGCCACCCGGCTCGGCGCCGCCCTGACGCTCGTGGCGGGCCTCGGGGTCGCCGCCACCGGCGACATCCAGGGCAAGATCATGACCGAGGTGCAGCCGATGAAGATGGCCGCCGCCGAGGCGCTCTACGAGACCTCCCCCGCGGGGGTCGGGGCACCCTTCTCGGTCCTCACGATCGGCTCGCTCGACGGCCAGCGCGCCACGCCGCTCATCGAGGTCCCCCGGCTGCTCTCCTTCCTCGCGACCGGCAGCTTCACGGGCGAGGTGCGCGGCATCACCGACCTCAAGGCGGAGTATGCCGCGCGCTACGGCGCGAGCGGCAACCCGCTCACCGCGGACCGCGAGACGGCATACGTGCCCAACATCCCGACCACCTACTGGACATTCCGTCTCATGATCGGTGCGGGCGTGGCAGCCGCGGCGATCGCCGCAGCCGTGCTGTGGCTGACCCGCAAGGGTCGCGCTCCGACCGCGCGGTGGCTGCTGTATGCCGCCGTGGCCGCTCCGCTCCTGCCCGTGTTCGGCAACTCGTTCGGGTGGATCTTCACCGAGGTGGGACGCCAGCCGTGGCTCGTCTTCGGCCTGATGACAACGGCGACGGGCGTCTCGCCCAGCGTCTCCGTCGGCGAGGTGATCACCTCGATGGTCGTCTACACCCTGCTCTACGGAGCGCTCGCCGTCGTCGAGGTCAAGCTCTTCCTCACCTACGTCCGACGCGGCGCCGAGCCGTTCGAGGCGCCCAAGGAGCCCTCCGACCTTGACGAGGACGCGCCCCTCGTCTTCGCCTACTGACGCAGGAGGACATCGATCCCATGGACCTTCCCACGCTCTGGTTCGTTCTCCTCGCCGTCCTCTGGACCGGCTACCTCGTGCTCGAGGGCTTCGACTTCGGCGTCGGCATGCTCTTTCCCGTCCTCGGCGGCAGGGCCTTCGCGGCCGACGCCCAGGACGCGGAGAAGCGCCGACGGGTCCTGCTCAACACCATCGGCCCGGTCTGGGACGGCAACGAGGTGTGGGTGATCACCGCCGGGGGCGCCACCTTCGCCGCCTTCCCCCACTGGTACGCCACGATGTTCAGCGGCTTCTACCTCCCGCTGCTGCTCATCCTCGTCGCGCTCATCCTGCGCAACCTCGGCATCGACTACCGGCACAAGCGGCCCGAGCAGGCGTGGAAGGGCCGCTGGGACAAGGCGATCTTCTGGGGTTCGCTCGCGCCGGCCTTCCTCTGGGGGGTTGCCCTGACCAACGTCGTGCGCGGCGTGCCCATCGACGCCCGCAAGGAGTTCACCGGCAACCTGTTCACCCTGCTCGGCCCCGTCGGCCTGCTCGGGGGACTCGTGTTCGTCGCCCTCTTCCTCACCCACGGCGCCATCTTCGTGGCCCTGAAGACCGACGGGCCGGTCCGCGCCGACGCCCGGCGGGTCGCCGCACTCACCGGGACCGTCGCGCTGGCCCTCGCGGGCGCGCTGCTCCTCGTCCTCGGGCTCGGCCAGGGCAAGCCGGCGTCGTGGGCCACCTCCGCCGTCGCGGCGCTGGCCTTCGCAGCGGCCCTGCTCGCCAACGCGCGCGGGCGGGAGGGCTGGGCCTTCACCGGCACGGCCGTGACCATCGCGTCGTCCGTCGCGACCTACTTCCTGCTGCTCTATCCCAACGTGATGCCCTCGACGATCAGCCCGGCCTACAACCTCACCATCGACAACGCCGCCAGCACGTCCTACACGCTGACCGTCATGTCGATCGTCGCCGCGGTGTTCACCCCCGTCGTCGTGCTCTACCAGGGGTGGACCTATTGGGTGTTCCGCAAGCGGCTCACCGCCCAGCACATTCCCGAGGACGTCCACCTTCAGGCGGCCGCCCGCTGAGCTGCCCATCTCACCGACCCCGAAAGGCCCCACCCGTGCGTCCCTTCGACCTTCGCCTGCTGCGCGCCGCGCCCGTGCTGCGACCCGCGCTGGCGGGTCTGGCGACGCTGGGGGTGCTGAGCGGGATCGCCACGGTGGCCACGGCCTTCGCTCTGTCGGCCGTCGTCGTAGCCGTCGTCACGGGCACCGCGCTGGCCGGCCCGGTGCTGTGGTTGGGCGTCCTCTTCGCCCTCCGCGCCGCCCTGGCGGCGACGACCGAGGTGGTGATGGCGCGGGCGGGCGTCGTCGCGTCCACCGCGATGCGCTCCGCGCTGCTGCGTCGGCTCGGCACGCTCCCTGCCGAGAGGCGCCCGGAGCGAGGCGCCGCCGTCACGCTCGCCACTTCGGGATCCACAGCGATCGAGCCGTATGCCGCCCGCTTCCTCCCGGCCCTGGTGACGGCGGCCACCGTGCCCGCGCTCGTCGTCGCCGCGCTCGTCGTCGTCGACTGGCCGAGCGCGCTCGTCGTCGCCTCGACCCTGCCGCTGCTCCCGCTGTTCGCCGCGCTGATCGGCCGGGCCACCGCGCAGTCCACGGAGCGCCGGTGGGCCGCCCTCGCGGCGCTGTCCGGGCACTTCCTCGACGTCGTGCGCGGGCTGCCCACGCTGGTGGCCTACGGCCGGGCCGAGCGCCAGGTCGGCCCCGTGCGCGAGGTGAGCACGCGGCACCGGCACGCGACGGTGAGGACGCTGCGGCTGGCCTTCCTCAGCTCCGCCGCGCTCGAGCTGCTCGCGACGATCTCGGTGGCCATCGTCGCGGTGCTCGTGGGCCTGCGGCTGGCGGGCGGGTCGATGACGCTGGGCCCGGCGCTGACGGCCATCCTCCTCGCCCCGGAGGCATACTGGCCGATCCGACGGGTCGGGACGGAGTTCCACGCGGCGGCGGACGGGACGGCCGCCCTCGATGATGTGCTCACCGCGCTGGACGAGGGCCGGGGCGCCGCGGTGGCCGACGAGACGCTGCAGCAGCCGGCGGCACCGGCGGCACCGACTGCACCGACTGCGCGGGACCTCACGGTGGAGGCCCGGGGGCTGTGCTACCGCCATCCCGGCGCCTCCGCGGACGTGCTCTCCGGCCTCGACATCTCGGCGGCTCCGGGGCTCACCGTCGTCACCGGGCCGTCGGGCGTCGGCAAGTCCACCCTCCTGGAGCTGCTCGCCGGCTTGCGAGCGCCGACCGGTGGCGCGGTGTGCGCACCGGCCGCCCACCTGCTCACCCAGCGGCCCTTCCTCGCCGCCGGGACGGTGCGCGACGTGCTGACCATTGGACACCCGGCCTCGGACGAGGCGCTGTGGGAGGCCCTGCGCAGAGTGCGCCTCGACGGCGTGGTGGCCGGGCTGCCCGGCGGCCTGGCCGCACCGCTCGGCGACGACGGCTTCGGCCTGTCCGCCGGGCAGCGTCAGCGGCTGGCGTTGGCACGCGCCTGGCTCTCCCCGGAGCCGCTGCTCCTTCTCGACGAGCCCACCGCCCATCTCGACGGGCCCGCCGCGGAGACGGCCCACGAGCTGCTGACCGAGCTGGCCGAGCGGCGCATCGTCGTCGCGGTCACGCACCGGCCGGAGCTGGTTGCGCTCGCCGACGCGCAGGTGCGGCTGGCACGGCCCGTCGCCTCCCCCGCCTCGCGCCCCACCCGAGCCCTGGGGGGCCTCGCATGACGACGGCCTCCTCCGCGCGCGTCGACGCCTCCCGCGGTCGGGCGCGCCGGCCGGTCTGGTGGCCCTCCGCCGGCGTGCTGCGGGGCGGGATGCTCGGCGGCGTCGCCACCGCCGCTGGCATCGCGCTCACCGCGACCTCCGGGTGGCTCATCGTGCGGGCCGCCGAGCAGCCGGTCGTGCTCACCCTGCTGACCGCCATCGTCGCGGTCCGCGCCTTCGGGATCGCCCGACCGGTCTTCCGCTACTGGGAGCGCCTGGTCAGCCACGACGCCGCCCTCGCCTCGCTCGCGGAGCAGCGCACGGCGGCATACGCCGGGCTGGTCCCGCTCACCCCGGCCCGGCTCGGGCGGCGCCGGCGCTCCGACGTGCTCACCGGGGTCGTGGAGGACCTCACCGACGTCGTCGACGCGCAGGTGCGGGTCACGGTGCCCGTGGTCGCCTCCGCCGTCGGGGGCCTGCTCGCCATCGCCCTGACCGCCCGCCTCAGCCCAGCCGTGGGGCTGGTGCTGGCGGGGCTCGCGCTCGCCGTCGCCGCGATCTCCCTGCTCGCCCTCCGGCTCGAGTCGAGCTCGCTCGACACGCTGCTCGCGGCCCGCGCCGAGGTCACGCGGGTGAGCGAGCTGGCCACCGGCTCGGCCACCGAGCTGCGCGCGGTCCGTGGCTGGAGCACCGCGATGGGCTGGCTCGACGACGCGCACGCGGACCTGGCCCGCAGCAGCAGCCGCCAGAGCGCCGGGCGTGCCCTGGCTGCCGGGCTCTTCCTCGTCGCGGTCGCCGCGGCCGTCGTGCTCACGGCGGGGATCGTCGCGGCGTCCGCGCTGCCCGGCCCGGTCAAGGCCCTGTTGCTGCTGACCCCCGTGGCGCTCGCCGATGCGATCACCCCACTGGCCGACGCGATGCGGGCGCTCGCCCGGGCGCAGGGCAGCGCGGCGCGGATCGCGGCCCTGCTCGGGCAGGCTCCCGCGGTGCGTGGCCGCCCGAGCCGGGGCGGCCGACGCCGGGGCATGGGCGGGACCGGCCGAGCCGGCCGGCCGGCGGCGCCGCACATCGAGGTGCGCGGCGTGACCGCCTCGTGGGACGACGGCCCGGACCAGCTGGGTCCGGTCGACCTCGACCTTGCCCCCGGCTCCCGGGTGGCCGTGGTGGGACCGAACGGGTCGGGCAAGTCGACCCTGCTCGCCGTGCTCGGCCGCCACCTGGACCCTCGCGCCGGACGCGTCCTCTGGGACGGCGCCGACGTGATCGACCTGCCGCTCGAGCAGACGCGCGCGGAGGTGGCGCTCGTCGACGACGAGCCGCACGTCTTCGCGACGACGCTGCGGGGCAACCTGCTCGTCGCGGCGCCGTCCGCGACGGACTCGGACCTGCACGAGGCCCTGGACCGGGCCGGGCTCGCCGACCTCGTCGCGGCGCTGCCCGACGGGCTCGACGCCCGGCTGGGCGGCTGTGACCGAGCGCTGTCGGGGGGAGAGCGCGCGCGTCTCGCGATCGCGCGGGCCCTCGTGAGCGGTCGGCCGGTGCTCCTGCTCGACGAGCCGGTCGCTCACCTCGACCTGCCCACAGCGCAGGCGGTGCTCGGCGACCTCATGCGGGCCGAGGTCGGTGACCATGGGCGCACGATCGTGCTCGTCACCCATCAGCCGGAAGGACTCGAGCTCTTCGACCGCGTCGTCCGGCTCGACCGCCCCGGCTCGCGCGGCGAGTAGATTGGAGCGGTCATGTCCAGGATTCCCCGCAACCGGCTCGGTGACCTCGAGCGTGCCGTCCTCGAGCACCTCTGGACCGGGGCGGCGCCTCCTGCGGGAGCGACCGTCCGGCAGGTCCACGACGCCGTCGGCCTCGAGCGTGGGCTGGCCTACACGACGGTGATGACGGTGCTCGACCGGATGGCGAAGAAGGGGCTGGTGACCCGGGAGCGCGACGGGCGGGCCTGGCGTTACACCGCGGCCGCCAGCCGGGAGGAGCTGACCTCGGAGTCGCTGCACCACGCGCTGGGCGAGCTCGCCGGCACCGAGCGGCGCAGCGCACTGCTGCACTTCCTCGACGAGTCGACCCCCGAGGAGCTCGACGAGCTGCGGGCCGCCCTCGCCCAGCTCGAGGCGAGGTCGATCGGGACGCAGCCGCCGGCCCGGCGACCGCGGGCCGGTCACCTCCGGCGCGGGCCCACCTGACGGCACGTGTACGTCCTCGGGCTCGCAGCGCTCGCGCTCGCCCTCGCCTGGCCGGTGCCGCGGGCGATGGCGGGGTTCAC
>CALMNV010000163.1 GCA_937873285.1 uncultured Intrasporangium sp.
CCACGGGGAGCACTTCACCGACCGTCGCGAGGCCACTGGCGTCGTCGTCGGCCCCCACACCGAGGTCGTCGGCAGACAGGGTCACCTCCAGACCGGGCAGCAGCGCCACGCGCGTGCCCTTGGGGCCCACCGCGGCGACCTGGGCCAGCAGCACCTCCCCGACCGGCACGTGCGCCAGCGCCTCGGCGACGGGTGCCACACTGCCGGAGACGTCGAGGCGGTTGCTGCGCGGGTCATAGAGGCCGGTCACTCGCTGCCCCTTGGCGAACATGCGCTCGGCCGGAACTCCCGCCGTCACGAGCTCGGGGTGGATGACCGCGGGCATCGTGCCCCCGTCGTCGAGGCGCACGAACGCCCGGCTGCCGGCGGTGCCCATCACCACGCCCGACCGTGGCAGGCCCCGCGCTTCCTGCGGGGACTGAAGGCTAGCGCCCGCGTGGACAGCCGTGAGCGCGTCGGTGATCAGCTGCTCGGTGGCCCGCTCGCGGTCGGCGCGCCCGTAGGCAAAGCGCAGTGGGGAGTGGTGCTGGTCCCCGAGCCACGCCAGGTCGGTGGAGTAGACCCGAGATGCGCCGCCATAGACCTGCCGGCCCTCGGGCAGCGACGCGGCAAACGCCCACGACGCGGGGCCCGTCGGCAGCACGAAGACGTCGCAGAGGTCGCCGACCGCCCGCTCGACCTCCTCGACGTCGACATAGGGCTCATGCTGACCGAAGGCGATGGACACCACGGCCGCGGGCCGCCGCCGCCCCTGCCGCTGGAGGGCAAGCGCCGCCTCCCGCGCTGCGGTCTCGGTGTCCAGCCGGTGCGCCACGTGTCCTCCCCTCGGCCAAGCCCTGCCCGCAGGATAGGTGCAGCCCATGCCGGTCTGCCGCCGGGTGCGCCTACGCGATGCCGATCAGCCACCGGTCTTGCGCGCAGCGGCGGAGGGCGTCCGCTGCGCATATCGCGGCGCCATGGCCTCCATCTGATCCATGACGAGCTTGATCGCACCCGGCTGCTGGTCCGGCGGGTAGCCGTGCCTGATGAGCAGCCGCTTGATCGACGTGCGCAGCTTCGCCCGCACGTCCTCGCGCACCGTCCAGTCGGTGCGGATGTCGCGGCGCATGATGGCCACGAGCTCCCGGGCGATGTCGGCGAGCACGCCCTCGCCCATGACGTCGACCGCGGAGTCGTTCGTCGACACCGCGTCATAGTAGGCGAGCTCGTCCTGGTCCAGCGGCGGGGTGAACCGAGCACCGCGCCCGTGCTCGGCCACGACGTCCTTGGCCAGCTCGATGAGCTCGGCGACGACCTCGGCGGACGTGAGCTGCTGGTTGGTGTATCTGCGCTGCCTGACCGGCGCGGGCCGGCGGCCAGCCAGGGGGGCGGCCGGCCCGTGCTTGACCCATCGCCCCAGGTGCGTGAAGGCATCCGGCCCGAACGCAGATTCGCCAGACCTTCCCAACAAGGAGACAGTCATGAACCGCAAGCACGTCATCGGATACGGCGCGACCGCGCTCGTCGGCCTGGCCATCGGCGTGGGCAGCGGCGGCCCCAGCGCGGGCGGCCAGCAGGCTGCCTCCCCGAGGCCGACCGTCACGACGACCGCCACGGTCACCGCCGGGCCGACCCAGACGGTCGAGATTCCGGGACCGACCGTCACGGTCAAGGTCGCCGGCCCGGTCAAGACGGTCACCGCGGCGCCGCCGCCGCCCGCTGCCGCCATGGCCGGGGACGGCATCTACGAGGTCGGCGTCGACGTCCAGCCCGGGACCTACGTGTCGGACCCGTCACCCTCGGGCAACTGCTACTGGGAGCGCAACACCGGCGGCGACGGCCTCGACAGCATCATCGCCAACAACAACACGTCGGGGCGGTCCATCGTCACCATCCGCAAGGGTGACAAGATCTTCAGGAGCAGCGGCTGCAGCGAGTGGAGGCGGCGCTGAGGTGAGGGGCAGAGGGTCAACCGCTGGCCGCACCCTCGCCGCCTCACTCGGGGCGAGCTCGGCGAGCTGCCTCTGCCCCCGGTGCCGCCGGGCGATCGCGACGCCGGCCGGTGCGCGTGGCCAGTCGACCGCAGGCTCCCGACGGTGGGTCCCGCCTCGCCTCGTGCTAGGGCACCCGAGGGTCGGGCTCAGCGCTTCTTGCCCGGGGGGATGATCTGGTGCTGCGACTTCGAGTCGTCCTTGGCGTGCTTGTCGGCGCGCTTCTCCTTGATGGACTTCGACGCCTTCTGCGACATATGAGATCGCGGTGACTTGTCGGGCATGGCCTGCTCCCTCGTCCGGAAGCCCGACCGGGCTTCATGCTGCGACACTACGCGGGCGCCCCGGCCGGGTGCGAGGGTTTTGTCAATAGAGTCGAGGGCGTGGGATACGAGGCGAGGGACCGGGAGCGCTGGGTCGCCGAGGACCCCGCGCAGAAGCGGGCCGACCGCGACGACTTCGCCCGCGACCGGGCCCGTGTGCTGCACTCCGCGGGGCTGCGGCGCCTCGCGGCCAAGACCCAGGTGCTCGCGCCCGGCCACGACGACTTCGTGCGCAACCGGCTGACCCACTCGCTGGAGGTGGCCCAGATCGGCAGGGAGTTCGGTGCCGCCCTCGGCTGCAGCGCCGACCTCGTCGACACCGCGTGCCTGTCCCACGACCTCGGCCACCCGCCCTTCGGCCACAACGGCGAGACGGTGCTCGACGAGGTGGCCGCCGGCATCGGTGGGTTCGAGGGCAACGCCCAGACGCTGCGGCTGCTCACCCGCCTCGAGGCCAAGCGCGCGCACCGCGACGGCACCTCGGCCGGTCTCAACCTGACACGGGCGAGCCTCGACGCCGCAAGCAAATACCCGTGGCCTCGTGACGGCGGGCCTCGTCCGACGGCCAAGTTCGGCGTGTATGCCGCCGACCTGCCCGTCTTCGAGTGGCTCCGGCAGGGCGCGCCGAGCGCGCGAGCGTGCCTCGAGGCGCAGGTCATGGACTGGTCCGACGACGTCGCCTACTCCGTCCACGACGTCGAGGACGCCATCGCCTCCGGCTGGCTCGACCCGCGGGTGCTGCACTCGCGCACCGACATGGGCGCCGTGCTCGACGTGGCGGCGCGCACCTACGCGCCCGACCTCGCCGGTGACGCCCTCGGTGCCGCGCTCGAGCGGGTGCTCGCCTCGGGAGCCGTGCCGGCGGCATACGACGGCTCGCGTGCCGCCCTCGCCCGGCTCAAGGACATGACGAGCCGGCTCATCGGGCACTTCGTCCTCGTCGTCGAGCGAGCCACGCGCGCCCGCCACGGGCCCGGCGACCTCGCGCGCTTCGACGCCGACCTCGTGGTCCCCGACGGGGCGCGCGCCGAGTGCGCGGTGCTCAAGGCGGTCGCCAACCACTTCGTCATGACGACAAGCGCACGCCTGGCCGTGCTCGCTCGCCAGCGGGAGGTCCTCCTCGCCCTCGTCGAGGCGTATGCCGCCCGCCCGGAGGAGCGCCTCGACGCGGACTTCGCCGCCGACCTCCTCACGGCGGGGAGCGACGCGCAGCGGCTGCGGGTCGTCGTCGACCAGGTGGCCTCGCTGACCGACGCGCGGGCCCTCGCGCTGCACGGGCGCTGGCACGGCGGAGGGCGGGACGTCGGCGGGCCGACCTAGACCTCCCCCCAGCGGAAGGAGGCACATGGCGGGGCTGATCAAGGCCGAGGACATCGCGGCGGTCAAGGAGCGCTCCTCCCTCGAGGACGTCGTGCGCGAGCACGTCACCCTCCGCTCGGCCGGTCCCGGCTCGCTCAAGGGCCTGTGCCCCTTCCACGACGAGAAGAC
Source organism: uncultured Intrasporangium sp. (assembly GCA_937873285.1). GTDB lineage: Bacteria > Actinomycetota > Actinomycetes > Actinomycetales > Dermatophilaceae > CALMNV01. The sequence continues at coordinate 3,782 of CALMNV010000163.1, forward strand.
GCCGTCGTTCACCGTCCGCCCCGCCGTCGGCGCCTGGCACTGCTTCGGCTGCGGCGAGGGCGGAGACCTCATCTCCTTCGTGCAGCGGGTCGAGCACCTCGGCTTCTCCGAGGCCGTCGAGCGGCTCGCGCAGAAGCTCGGCATGGAGCTGCGCTACGAGGACGGCGGCTCCCGGCCGCGGGAGGAGGGGCTCGGCCGCCGCGCCCGGCTGCTCGAGGCGCACCGGGTGGCCCAGGAGTTCTACGCCGAGGCCCTGATCAACCTGCCCGCGGCCCGCGCGGGCCGCGACTTCATGCGGGCGCGGGACTTCGACTCCAAGGTGGCCCGGCGCTTCGGCGTCGGCTTCGCGCCCCGTGGCGGCGACGACCTCGTGCGCCACCTGCTCGGCAAGGGCTTCACCGACGACGAGCTCGTCACCGCAGGCCTTGCGGGGCGCGGGTCGCGCGGCCTCTACGACCGCTTCCGCGGCCGGCTGGTGTGGCCCATCCGCGACATCACCGGTGACACGGTCGGCTTCGGCGCCCGGCGGCTCTTCGACGACGACCGGATCGAGGCGAAATACCTCAACACGTCGGAGTCGCCGATCTACAAGAAGTCGACCGTGCTCTACGGCCTCGACCTCGCCAAGAGGCGCATCGCCGCCGACCGGCAGGCCGTGGTCGTCGAGGGCTACACCGACGTCATGGCGTGCCACCTCGCCGGGGTCGAGACGGCCGTCGCCACGTGCGGGACCGCCTTCGGCGCCGAGCACATCAAGGTGCTGCGCCGCCTCATCCGGGACGAGCCGGGCCTTGCCCCGGCCAAGGTCATCTTCACCTTCGACGGTGACGCGGCGGGGCAGAAGGCCGCCCTGCGTGCCTTCGGCGACGACCAGAAGTGGGCCTCGCAGTCCTTCGTCGCCGTCGAGCGCTCGGGCAAGGACCCGTGCGAGCTGCGCCAGGAGGCGGGCGACCTCGCCGTGCAGGCGCTCGTCGAGGACGCGGCGCCGATGTTCGAGTTCGTGGTGCGCACCACGATCGCGCGTTTCGACCTGGGGACGGCCGAGGGCCGCATCCAGGCGCTGCGGGCGGTCGCGCCGGTCGTCGCGACGATCCGCGACCGGTCCCTGCGCCCGGAGTACGCCCGTGAGGTCGCCGGCTGGCTCGGCCTCGAGGGGGAGCCGGTGGCCGCCGAGGTGGCGCGGGCGGGCCGGACCTCGTCTGAGGAGGCCCGCGGTGGCTCCTCCGGGCGCTCCGGCGGGCTGGGAGGCCCTCCCGGCGGAGGAGCCGGGCGGCATACGCGTGACGACGTGCCGGAGCCCGGCGTCGGTGAGGCCCGCGGTGTGCTGCCCGCCCCAGACCACCGCGACCCGGTCGTGCTCGCCGAGCGGCAGCTGCTCCAGGTGCTCCTGCAGTTCCCGACGGTGCTGCGTCCGGGCTCCCTCGACCTGCTCGACGCCGAGTCGTTCTCCGCGCCCGCGCACCGGGCGGTCTTCGACGGCATACGGGTCGCGGCCGCCGGCGGCGCGCCGGCCACCACCCAGGCGTGGACGTCCGCTGTCGCCGAGGCCGCGCCGGAGGCGGTCGCCGGTCTCGTCAGCGAGCTCGCCGTCGCCGGCCTGCCCACGCGGATGGACCCGCTCACCGGGCTGCCGACCTCGCGCTACGTCGAGGAGCTCTTCGTCCGGGTGCGCACCGTGGCCCTGACCCGCCGCATCGCCGACGCCATGAGCGAGCTGCGCCGGCTCGACCACGCCGGGACCCCGGACCAGCAGCGGTCGCGGCAGCTCGGCGGCCAGCTGCAGGACCTGCAGCGGGAGCTGGCGACGATGAAGGCGGCGCTCGCGTGAGGGGCCTGACGGGGCTGCTCGACCTGGCGCGTCGTGCGCGGGTCACCGACGTCGTCCGGCAGGCCGTGCCGCTCGGGCCCCGCGAGCGGGTCCTCGCCGCGGCCACCGACGAGACGAGCGGGGCCACCGTCGTCGCCACGACCCACCACCTCGCGCTCGTCGACGCCGGTGGCTCGCTCGCGTGGCGTCACCCCTGGCACGAGGTTGACTCGGCCACGTGGCGGGGCGACACGGGCCTGCTCACCGTCGTCTGGGTCGCTCACCGGCGGCCGGGGCAGTGGCTGGTGCGCGAGCCGTCGCGGCTGCAGGAGACGCTGCGCGAGCGGGTGCAGGCCAGTGTCGTGCTGGCCGACGAGCTCCTCACCGACACCCG
>CALMNV010000164.1 GCA_937873285.1 uncultured Intrasporangium sp.
GGCTCCGCGGTGGGCGCCGGCCTCGGGTCGCTCGCTGCCGCGGCATACTTCGCACGCAAGGTGCTCACGCCCGACGCGCTCCTGCCCGACGACGTCACCATCCTCGACGTGGGCGCCGACACGGTGAGCTTCGCGGCCGGGCCCGACCCCCTCGTGCCCGGACGTTACGGCGTGTGGCTGGACGGAGGGGCCGGGCACGCGCGGGTGGGCGACATCACCGCCGTCGGCGACGCCACGGTGACGCGGCGGCTGCTCGCCGTCGACCGGGGCAGGCTGCGGGTCGGCCCGGCACGGTGGAACCAGTACTACTACTGGGACCGCCCGTCGGTCAGCCTCGGCCTGCCGGACGAGGACGCGGCCGTGCCCTCGGAGGTCGGCCCGCTGCCCGGATGGGTCGTCCGGCCGGACCCCGTCGTGGACCGGGGAGACTGGGCGGTGCTCGTGCACGGCCGCGGCGCCCGCAAGGAGGAGACGCTGCGCGCCGTGCCGGTGCTGCGGGCTGCGGGCTACACGAGCCTCGTGGCGGCATACCGCAACGACGAGGACGCGCCGAGAGGCCCGGACGGGCGCTACAACCTGGGCCTGTCCGAGTGGCGTGACGTCGAATCGGCGATGACGTATGCCGTCGAGCGGGGGGCCCGGCGCCTGCTGCTCTGCGGGTGGTCGATGGGCGGGGCCATCGCCCTGCAGGTGCTCGACAACTCGCCCCTGGCCAGCCGGGTCGACGGACTGGTGCTCGACTCCGCGGTGCTCGACTGGGGGGCCGTGCTGCGCCACCACGCCCGCCTGAGCCGGCTGCCCGGCTGGCTCGTGCGGCTCGCCACGGACCTGATGGGACAGCGGCATACGCGACGGCTCGTCGGCGTGCACGAGCCGCTCGACGTGGCGCGGACGGACTGGGTCACGCGCTGCGCGGAGCTGCGCCACCGCATGCTGGTGATCCACTCCGACGGCGATGACTTCGTGCCGATCGGCCCGGCGGTGCAGCTCGCGGCCCGGCGCCCAGACCTCGTGCGCTTCGAGCGCTGGGCGCACGCTCGTCACTGTCGGGAGTGGAACCACGACCCGGGTCGGTGGGAGGGCGCCCTGCGCGATTTCCTGTCGGGGCTCGAGGCAGCCACCGGGCCGGCGCCTGCGGCAGGATGGCGGGATGAGCGCGGCCGACAGCCCTGAGACCTCCGGGGCCCTGGGCGGTTTCACCGAGGCACTGCGCGTCTCGGACGGCTTCGTGCTGGCCGATGTCGACCCGGCCAGCACGCCCGGCTTCACCGGCGGCAAGCGCGAGGGCGCGGCGGCGCTCAAGTCGTCGCAACCCGAGCAGGCGGACCTGCTCGAGCGGCTGTATGCCGAGTCGACCGCGGGGAGCGCCCGCTCGGTCCTGCTCGTCGTGCAGGGCATGGACACCTCCGGCAAGGGCGGCATCATGCGCCACGTCATCGCGGTCAACCCGCAGAACGTCAAGGCGACGGCCTTCAAGGCGCCCACGCCGGAGGAGCGGCGCCACCACTTCCTGTGGCGGATCGGGCGGGCGCTGCCCGGTGCCGGCCAGCTGGGGGTGTTCGACCGGTCACACTACGAGGACGTGCTCATCGTGCGGGTGCGCGAGCTGGCGCCCCGGGACGTATGGACCAAGCGGTATGCCGAGATCAACGACTTCGAGCGGCGCGCCGTCGAGGCGGGCACCACGGTCATCAAGGTGATGACGCACATCTCCAGCGCCGAGCAGAGGGCGCGGCTGATGAAGCGGCTGGAGCGGCCGGACAAGCACTACAAGTACAACCCCGGAGACGTCGACGAGCGGAGTCGGTGGGACGCGTACATGGACGCCTACCAGGCCGCGCTCGTGCGGTGCTCCACGACGCACGCCCCGTGGCACGTCGTGCCAGCGGACCACAAGTGGTATGCCCGGCTGGCTGTGCAGCAGCTGCTCCTCGAGGCGCCGCGGGGGCTGTCCCTGCAGTGGCCGACGGCCGACTTCGACG
>CALMNV010000165.1 GCA_937873285.1 uncultured Intrasporangium sp.
CGCGGGGCGCGGCAGCGGCACTGGGGACGCCGGGGCGGCCCCAGGACCAGCGGTCGGTTGGTCAGTCATGAACGGCCTCGTCCTTCCCGTATGCCGACCGGCGCGTTGCCCGGGTCGGCGTGGCGAACCCCGGCTCCCGGCATACGCCTCGAGGTCTATGGCCACTCTACGTGGCGCCCCGGGCTGTGATGCCGGCCACCGGCGGGTCGCCGGACTGCCTTTCGGGGCCGGGACGCTCCCGCGCCCAGCAGCCCGTGCCCCATAAGGCAGCCCGTGCCCCACAAGGCAGCGGGTGACATGAGAAGGACCGCGACCCGGAGTCAGGGGAAATCCGGGCCGCGGCCGTGTCTGGGGAGGAAACCCCATGCAGCGACAACGTCGGGGGCGTGCAGGGCGTTCCCGGTCAGGCGAACTGCCACGAACGCTTGGACAGCCCGAACCAGAAGCCGTCGATCACCGAGGTGCTCTCAAGCCGACCGGAGGCCTCCGCGGCGCCGAGCGTCACGAAGAGCGGCGCGAAGTGCTCGGTCCGCGGGTGGGCCAGGTGGGCGGCCGGAGCACGGGCGACGAAGTTGAGCAGGGCGTCGACGTCCTGCGACGCCATCACCTCCTTGACCCACTCGTCGAACTCGGCGCTGGCTTGCGGAGGTGCGGCGTCGGGTCCGGCCGAGGGGTCGAACCAGCGCAGGTTGTGCGTGGTGAATCCCGACCCGACGATGAGCGTGCCCCGGTCGCGCAGTGGGGCGAGCCTCCGGCCGAGCTCGAAGAGGCCGCGCGGATCGAGCGTCGGCATCGACATCTGCAGCACCGGCACGTCGGCGTCGGGAAGCAGCTCCTTGAGCGGGACGTACGCACCGTGGTCGAGGCCCCGAGACTCGTCACGATGGACCGGGTGGCCAGCCGCGCCAAGCAGCCCGGCCACGTCGTGGGCGAGGTCGGGCGCGCCGGGTGCGTCGTAGGTCACCTCGTAGTAGTGCTGCGGGAAGCCCCAGAAGTCATGGACGAGGGGCGCGCCGGTCGTGCTGCCCAGCGTGGTCGGCGCGTCCTCCCAGTGCGCGGACACGATGAGGACGTCCTTGGGCCTTGTCAACGCGGCGGACCAGTCGGCGAGCTCGGCGGTCCAGCGCCGGTCGTCGGCGAGCGGGGGTGCGCCGTGGCTGAGGTAGAGCACCGGGGTTGACATGGCGGGGTCCTTAGTCTGATTGAAGAATAAACTAGTCTAGGGCGGGAGGTGGGGCGTGTCCAGCTGGCGCTGGCTCCTCGGAGCGCTTGAGCCGTCGGTGCGGCGGCGTCTTGGCATCCTCGTCGTGGGCCTGCTCGCCCTGTCGGTCCTCGACGTGAGAATGAGGCCCAGGACGGGAGGCGCGGCGCGCCGGAGGAGGGACACCCCATGGCGGAGCGGGCGGACAGGTCGTGGCTGTGGGTCGTCGTCGCTGCCTGCTTCGTCGTCGTCGCACCCGTCGCCGCCGAGATGGCCCGTCGCTCGACCGGTGAGACGGTCACCGCCCTCACGGTCGTCAGCATCGTTGCCACGCTGCTCGCGTTCCTCATCCCGCAGGCGCGGCAGGTCCTGGCCAGCCGGAGCACGGCTGGCGCCGAGCAGCGCGAGCTCGAGGCGCGGGTGCAGACTCGCGTCGCCATGAACGACGCCCTGGACCCCATCCTGCGACTTCTGGGCAACGTCGCGCTGGAACCGGACGACATCATCCGGGGCCAGCTGCGCGCCCAGGCCATCCCACTCATCCTGAAGACAGCCGCCGAGTTCATCGGGCCGGAAAGGTCGCGGGCCTGCTGGTTCCGCCTGGACGCCGGGCCGCCCGCGCAGCTCGTCCCCACCGACTTCGCTGGGCGGGCCGGGGCGCCGTCGACGACGTTCGTCGAAGGAACCGCCGCAGGGGACGCGGCGATCGACATGGTCCTGGACGACCAGGACCGCGTGTGCGAGGACGTCCTGACCGACCCGCCCCCGGGGTGGGACGCCACGAGGGAGCATGACTACCGCGCGTTCGTCTCCGTATCGGTCATCGCCGGTGACACCGCCTACGGAATGCTCACGCTTGATGCGCTCGACCCCGCAAGCCTCAGCCTCGAGGACAAGGACTTGCTGCGGCTGAGGGCCGGCGCGCTCGCGGTCGCGCTGAGCGTGCCGTGACGGCAGTGACGGTGCCGGCCCCTAGTGTGGAAACCACCGTTGAGGCAGAATCGAGGGAAAGGCGGCAGGAGGCAAGGTGGCACTGAAAGTTCGCGCCAGGCGCCGGGACCAGCGGGTCGAGCAGATCCTGCGCGACCCGAAGGGCTACTTCGCGCAGGCGCGGCAGCGCGCCGAGTCCGAGGTCAAGGCGGAGATGGCGCAGGAGCGGGTCCGCCTGAGGCGCCGCACCGCCTGAGCCCGCGGGCCGGTCGGCGCGTGAGCCCACGGGCCCATCGAAGCCAGCGGGCGGCATACGAGCCGGTATGCCGTTCAGCGGGGCAAGGTGCCGGCGAGCTCGTCGAGCATCCGGTCCAGCGCGCCCAGGCCCACCGACAGGTGGCCCTCGTCCGGGACGAGGTGGGCCCTCACCCCGGGAAGGTGACGGGCCAGCCACTGCCCGTGGGCGAACGGCACCATGAGGTCCTCGCTGCCCTGCCAGAGGAAGGTGGGCACGGCGAGCGTGTCGAGGGCGAAGCCCCACGGGCGCACGAACGCCAGGTCGTCGTCGACCCACCCCTCGACACCGGTCCGCAGCGCCTCGTGCATCCCCGCGGCGAGATCCTCGCCGTACTCGTCGGTGAGCACGGCCTGGTCGACCGGTGGCAGCAGCCCGCCCAGGGCGGTGACCAGACCGGCAGCGTCGGCGGACCGCAGCGCGGGAGCCTCGGCCTCGAGATGCCCCCGCAGCGCGGCCTCGCCCTCCAGCGCCGCGCCGAACTCCTCGACGTTCTCCGGCCCCATCCCGGCGAGCCAGTCGAGGTCATCGGCCGGGTAGGGCGCGACCCCGGCGATGACGAGGGCGCCGTGCACGCGGCCCGTCAGCAGCGCCGCGGTCGCGAGCACGTGAGGGCCGCCGCCCGACCAGCCGGCTGTCACGCACCCGTCGGCCCCCAGCTCGTCGAGAAGGGCGGCCATGTCGGCGGACACGTCGGCGACCGACCGGCCGGGGGCGCGCTCCGAGCCGCCGTAGCCGGCCCTGGAGTAGGTGACCAGCCGCAGCCCGCGGGCGTGCGCGGCGCGCTCCAGGGCCCGCACCGGTGTCACGGCTCCCGGGGTGCCGTGGTGGAAGAGCAGGACTGGGCCGCGCGCGGGTCCCGACACCGCGTAGTCGAGGACCCGTCCACCGGCCAGCGTCAGAGTGCCCACCGCGGCAGTATGCCGTGTGCCCGCTCCCGGCGGATGCGGGAGCGGTCGCCTCCTGCTGTTACGGTCATGCCGCGTCCACGCCGGAAGCAGCGACGAATCCGCTGCACGTGGTCCGCGGAGGGACGGTAGGTGCACCATGGCTGCAGGCAAGGGCCGCAAGCTCGTCATCGTCGAGTCGCCCGCGAAGGCGAAGACGATCGCGGGCTACCTGGGCGGCGAGTTCGACGTCGAGGCGTCGGTCGGGCACATCCGCGACCTGCCCAACCCGTCCGAGCTGCCGCCCGAGATGAAGAAGGGGCCGTTCGGCAAGTTCGCCGTCGACGTCGAGCACGACTTCGCCCCCTACTACGTCGTCGACCCGGACAAGAAGAAGAAGGTCGCCGAGCTCAAGCGCCTCCTCAAGGACGCCGACGAGCTCTACCTCGCCACCGACGAGGACCGCGAGGGCGAGGCCATCGCCTGGCACCTGCTCGAGGCGCTGCAGCCGCGCGTGCCGGTCAAGCGGATGGTGTTCCACGAGATCACGCGCGAGGCGATCCAGCGCGCGGTGGGCGAGACCCGCGAGCTCGACACCGCACTGGTCGACGCGCAGGAGACCCGCCGCATCCTCGACCGGCTCTACGGCTACGAGGTGAGCCCCGTCCTGTGGCGCAAGGTGCGCCAGGGGCTCTCCGCCGGCCGGGTGCAGTCGGTGGCGACCCGCATGGTCGTCGAGCGTGAGCGCGAGCGGATGGCCTTCGTGCGTGCCTCCTACTGGGACGTCCAGGGTGAGTTCACGCCGGGCGGCGCGGCCCAGCAGTTCTCGGCCCGGCTCGCCGCGGTCGACGGCGCCCGGGTCGCCGCCGGCCGTGACTTCTCCTCGACCGGGCAGCTCGTCGGCCGCGGGGTGCTCGCCCTGGACGAGGGGCGGGCGAGGCGGATCGCCGAGGCGCTGCATGCCGCGCCGGTCGCCGTCAGCGACGTGCAGGAGAAGCCCTACACCCGTCGGCCGTCTGCCCCCTTCACCACCTCGACCCTGCAGCAGGAGGCGTCGCGCAAGCTGCGGATGAGCTCCAAGAACGCCATGCGGGTCGCGCAGCGGCTCTACGAGAACGGCTACATCACCTACATGCGCACCGACAGCACGACGCTGTCGGACGCGGCGCTCACGGCGGCCCGCAGCCAGGCCCGCGACCTCTACGGCGCCGACTACGTGCCCGACGCCCCGCGCCGCTACGAGAAGAAGGTCAAGAACGCCCAGGAGGCGCACGAGGCGATCCGCCCCGCGGGTGACCGCTTCCGCTCCCCGGCCCAGGTCGCTGGCGCGCTGCGCGGCGAGGAGTTCGCCCTCTACGAGCTGATCTGGAAGCGCACCGTCGCCTCCCAGATGGCCGACGCCCGCGGCTCGACGGCCACCGTCCGGCTGGCCGCCGAGACCGGCGTCGAGGGCGCCCAGCGCGTCGAGCTCAGCGCGAGTGGCACGGTGATCACCTTCCGCGGCTTCCTCGCGGCATACGAGGAGGGCCGCGACGACGAGGCCACGGCGCGGGCGCAGGCCTCGGAGGAGGAGCGCCGGCTGCCCAAGCTCAGCGCGGGCGTCCCGCTCACCGTGGTGCGGGCGGAGGCCGATGGGCACGAGACCGCCCCGCCGGCCCGGTTCACGGAGGCGACGCTCGTCAAGGCCATGGAGGAGCGCGGAATCGGGCGCCCCTCGACGTATGCCGCGACCGTCGGCACCATCCAGGACCGCGGCTACGTCTTCACCAAGGGCCAGGCGCTCGTGCCGACGTGGCTCGCCTTCGCCGTGACCCGGCTGCTCGAGGAGCACTTCGGCGAGCTCGTCGACTACGACTTCACTGCCTCCATGGAGGAGGACCTCGACCGCATCGCCGGCGGCGAGGAGCGCCGAGTCGAGTGGCTGCGGCGGTTCTACTTCGGCGACGATTCCGGCTCTGCCGAGGGGCTGAGACAGCTCGTCGACGACCTCGGCGAGATCGACGCTCGGGAGATCTCCACGATTCCGCTCGGCGACGGCATGGTCGTGCGGGTGGGGCGCTACGGGCCCTACGTCGAGGAGGTCACGCCCGCCGGCGTCGACCCCGAGACGGGGGAGGTGACCGACGAGGCCGCCGGCACCACGCCGCGCCGGGCCACCATTCCCGACGACATCGTCCCCGACGAGCTGACGCCGGCCCGGGCCCGGGAGCTGCTCGAGGCGGCGGCCGACGACGGCCGCGTGCTCGGCGCCGACCCCGACACGGGACGCTCCATCGTCGCGCGAGCCGGCCGCTACGGGCCCTACGTCACCGAGGTGGTCGAGGAGGACGCGGTCGCGGCCCCGGCGAAGGGCAAGGCGAAGGCGGCCAGGGCAAAGCCGCGGACGGCGTCGCTGTTCAAGGACATGGAGCTGTCCACCATCGACCTCGACACGGCGCTGCGGCTGCTCAGCCTGCCCAGGGTCGTCGGCACGGACCCGGACGGGGCACCCATCACCGCGCAGAACGGCCGCTATGGCCCCTATCTCAAGCGGGGCACCGACTCGCGCTCCCTCGACTCCGAGCAGCAGCTGTTCGACATCACGCTCGACGAGGCGCTGGCGATCTACGCGCAGCCCAAGCAGCGCGGCCGCGCCGCCGCAGCCCCCCCGCTGAAGGAGCTCGGCGAGGACCCGGTCAGCGGCCGGCCCGTCGTCGTCAAGGAGGGCCGGTTCGGCCCCTACGTCACCGACGGGGAGACCAACGCGACCCTGCGCAAGGGGGATAACGTCGAGACGCTGACGATGGAGCGCGCGGCCGAGCTGCTGGCCGAGAAGCGCGCCAAGGGCCCGGCGCCGAAGAAGCGCACGGCGACGAAGACCGCCACGAAGAAGACGGCCGCCAAGCGGACGGCCGCCAAGAAGACGGCGGCGAAGAAGACGGCGGCGCGCAAGCGGAGCGGCTAGCGCCCGAGGGGCTCCCCTGCGGGGTCGCCCAGCGCCGCCTTGATCGTGTCCGGCCACATGGGACGGGCGAAGTAGTAGCCCTGACCACTGGTGCAGCCCAGCGCCTTGAGCCGGTCCAGCTGGGCGGAGGTCTCGATCCCCTCCGCGACGGTCTCCAGGTCGAGGGCGCGGCCGAGGGCGAGTACGCCCGCGAGCAGCTCGGTGGCGTGCTCGCTGGTGTGGTCGGCGACGAAGGACCGGTCCACCTTGAGGACGTCGACCGGGAGGTTGCGCAGGTAGGACAGTGACGAGTAGCCGGTCCCGAAGTCGTCGATGGCGATCCTGACCCCGAGCTCGCGGATCGCCCGCAGGTGCGACCGCGCCCCCTCGATGTCACCGACGACGGTCTCCTCGGTGATCTCCAGGGTGAGCGCCTCCGCGGGCAACGCGGAGCGCCCGAGTGCCTCGCGGACATCCTGCGGGAGGGACGGGTCGACGAGCTGCTCGCT
>CALMNV010000166.1 GCA_937873285.1 uncultured Intrasporangium sp.
CTCGACGAGCGGGTTGGGGTCGAGTGGCCAGTTGCGTACGCGACTGGGTGTGCCGAGGTGGCCACTCGACGAGCGGGCTGGGTGTGCCGAAGTGGCCACTCGACGAGAGGGCTGGGTCCAAGGAGCCGGTGGTGCGCGGCTCGGGAGGCCGGGGATTTGGTCGGCATCGCTGCCCCCGGTATCGTTGACCGCTGTGTGTCAGCGTGCCCTGTGGGTGCTCGACGCACGTGCGATGACGGCTTCGGTGCCCTGCTCCCCGATGCGGGGAGCACCACCGGACTGCCAGAGCGAACCTCTTGCCGGGCAACCCGGCCGCCTCTCTTGCAGGACGCGGCGGGCAGTGCGGGGAAGAGCATCGCCCCACTCCGTGGACACACCCGACCGCGGGGGCGGGCGAACAGCCAAGGAGTCGGCCCGCCGGGTCGACGAAGACAGCAACGTACGGAGAGAGTCGGTTGCCTACCATCAACCAGCTGGTCCGCAAGGGCCGCCAGGACAAGGCCAGCAAGGCCAAGACCCCGGCGCTCAAGGGCTCGCCCCAGCGCCGCGGCGTCTGCACCCGCGTCTACACCACCACCCCGAAGAAGCCGAACTCTGCCCTGCGCAAGGTCGCCCGCGTGCGCCTGTCGAGCGGCATCGAGGTCACGGCATACATCCCGGGCGTCGGCCACAACCTGCAGGAGCACTCGATCGTGCTCGTCCGCGGCGGCCGCGTGAAGGACCTTCCCGGGGTCCGCTACAAGATCATCCGCGGCACGCTCGACACCCAGGGCGTGAAGAACCGCAAGCAGGCTCGCAGCCGCTACGGCGCGAAGAAGGAGAAGGGCTGATGCCTCGTAAGGGACCCGCTCCCAAGCGGCCGCTGGTCGTCGACCCGGTCTACTCCAGCCCGCTGGTGACGCAGCTCGTCAACAAGATCCTCCTCGACGGCAAGAAGTCCATCGCGGAGACCATCGTCTACGGCGCGCTCGAGGGCGCCCGCCAGAAGAGCGGCACCGACCCGGTCGCGACGCTCAAGCGGGCGCTCGACAACGTCAAGCCCGCCATGGAGGTCAAGTCCCGCCGCGTCGGCGGAGCGACCTACCAGGTGCCGATCGAGGTCAAGCCGGGCCGCTCGACGACCCTCGCCCTGCGGTGGCTGGTCGGCTACGCGCGCCAGCGTCGCGAGAAGACGATGACCGAGCGCCTCATGAACGAGATCCTCGACGCGAGCAACGGCCTCGGCGCCGCGGTCAAGCGACGCGAGGACACCCACAAGATGGCCGAGTCCAACAAGGCCTTCGCGCACTACCGCTGGTGACGGCGGACCTGCCGTATGCCGCCGGGCCAGCCGCGCGGCATACGGCAGGGCACGAGCTCTTCCGCACGGTGCGGACGGGGCTCGCCCGACTTCGCACGACGACTGGAAGAAGACAACTGACGTGGCACTCGACGTCCTGACGGACCTCAAGAAGGTCCGCAACATCGGCATCATGGCGCACATCGACGCCGGCAAGACGACGACGACGGAGCGCATCCTCTTCTACACCGGTGTCAACCGGAAGATCGGCGAGACGCACGACGGCGCCTCGACGACCGACTGGATGGAGCAGGAGAAGGAGCGCGGCATCACGATCACGTCCGCCGCGGTCACGAGCTTCTGGAACGGCACCCAGATCAACATCATCGACACCCCCGGGCACGTCGACTTCACCGTCGAGGTGGAGCGCTCGCTGCGCGTCCTCGACGGCGCGGTCGCCGTCTTCGACGGCAAGGAGGGTGTCGAGCCGCAGTCCGAGACGGTGTGGCGCCAGGCCGACAAGTACGACGTGCCCCGCGTCTGCTTCGTCAACAAGATGGACAAGATCGGCGCCGACTTCTACTTCACCGTCGCGACGATCAAGGCCCGCCTCGGCGCCGAGCCGCTCGTGATCCAGCTGCCCATCGGCTCCGAGAGCGAGTTCGTCGGCGTCGTCGACCTCGTCGCGATGCGCGCCCTCGTCTGGCCCGGCGACGCCAAAGGTGACGTGACGATGGGCGCCAAGTACGAGGTGCAGCCGATTCCGGACGAGATGCAGGAGCAGGCCGCGGAGTACCGCCATGCCCTCATCGAGCGCGTCGCCGAGTCAGACGACGTGCTGATGGAGAAGTATCTCGGCGGCGAGGACCTCACGGTCGAGGAGATCAAGGGCGCCATCCGCACGCTGACCGTCTCCTCCGAGCTCTATCCCGTGCTCTGCGGCTCCGCCTTCAAGAACCGCGGGGTGCAGCCGATGCTCGACGCGGTCGTCGACTTCCTCCCCTCGCCGCTCGACGTCCCCCCGATGATCGGTCACAAGCCGGGCAAGGAGGACGCGGAGCTGACCCGCAAGCCGAGCACCGAGGAGCCCTTCTCGGCGCTGGCCTTCAAGGTCGCCTCGCACCCGTTCTTCGGCACGCTGACCTTCATCCGGGTCTACTCGGGCCGGATCTCCTCCGGCACCCAGGTGATGAACTCCACCAAGGGCCGCAAGGAGCGCATCGGCAAGCTGTTCCAGATGCACGCCAACAAGGAAAACCCCGTCGACGAGGCCCTGGCCGGGCACATCTACGCGGCTATCGGGCTCAAGGACACGACGACCGGCGACACGCTCTGCGACCTGGGTGACCAGATCGTCCTCGAGTCCATGAGCTTCCCGGCACCGGTCATCCAGGTGGCCATCGAGCCCAAGACGAAGGGCGACCAGGAGAAGCTCTCCATGGCCATCCAGAAGCTCTCGGCCGAGGACCCGACCTTCCAGGTCCACCTCGACGAGGACACCGGCCAGACCATCATCGCCGGCATGGGCGAGCTGCACCTCGACATCCTCGTCGACCGGATGAAGCGCGAGTTCAAGGTCGAGGCCAACGTCGGCAAGCCGCAGGTGGCCTACCGCGAGACGATCCGCCGCACGGTCGAGAAGTACGACTACACGCACAAGAAGCAGACGGGTGGCTCCGGCCAGTTCGCCAAGGTCCAGGTCACCATCGAGCCGCTCGGTGAGACCGAGGACGGCGCGATGTACGAGTTCGTCAACGGGGTGACCGGTGGTCGCATCCCGCGCGAGTACATCCCGTCGGTCGACGCCGGCATCCAGGACGCCATGCAGTACGGCGTGCTCGCCGGCTACCCGCTCGTCGGGATCAAGGCCACCCTCGTCGACGGCGCCTACCACGACGTCGACTCCTCGGAGATGGCGTTCAAGATCGCCGGCTCCATGGTGCTCAAGGAGGCCGTCCGCAAGGCCGACCCCGTGCTGCTCGAGCCGATGATGGCCGTCGAGGTGCGCACGCCCGAGGACTACATGGGCGATGTCATCGGCGACATCAACTCCCGGCGCGGTCACATCCAGGCCATGGAGGACATCAGTGGCGCCAAGGTCGTGCGCGGCCTTGTCCCGCTGTCGGAGATGTTCGGCTACGTCGGGGACCTGCGGTCCAAGACCCAGGGCCGGGCCAGCTACTCGATGGAGTTCGACTCCTACGCAGAGGTCCCCAAGGCGGTCGCCGAGGAGATCGTCAAGAAAACCCGCGGCGAGTGACGACGGGGCATCCCGTAGTCTCTTGCCGAGGAACCAACCCAAACCCATCGCGCCACGTCCTGCCCTGGTCGTACGGCGTTATTCCTAGAAAGTCCTGAGGAGGACCACAGTGGCGAAGGCAAAGTTCGAGCGGACTAAGCCGCACGTCAACATCGGCACCATCGGTCACATCGACCACGGTAAGACGACGCTGACGGCAGCGATCTCCAAGGTCCTGCACGACAAGTACCCGGACCTCAACCCCCAGTTCGCGTTCGAGGACATCGACAAGGCTCCCGAGGAGCGTCAGCGCGGCATCACCATCTCGATCGCTCACATCGAGTACCAGACCGAGAGCCGCCACTACGCCCACGTCGACTGCCCGGGTCACGCTGACTACGTCAAGAACATGATCACCGGTGCCGCGCAGATGGACGGCGCGATCCTCGTGGTCGCGGCCACTGACGGTCCGATGCCGCAGACGAAGGAGCACGTCCTCCTGGCCCGCCAGGTCGGCGTCCCCTACATCGTCGTGGCGCTCAACAAGGCCGACATGGTCGACGACGAGGAGATCCTCGAGCTCGTCGAGATGGAGGTCCGTGAGCTTCTCTCGGCCTACGAGTTCCCCGGCGACGACCTGCCGGTGGTCAAGGTGTCGGCGCTCAAGGCCCTCGAGGGCGACCCGGAGTGGGGCAAGTCGGTCCTCGACCTCATGGATGCGGTCGACAGCTTCATCCCCGAGCCCGAGCGCGACATCGACAAGCCCTTCCTCATGCCCGTCGAGGACGTCTTCACCATCACGGGTCGTGGCACCGTCGTCACCGGCCGCATCGAGCGCGGCGTCCTGAAGGTCAACGAGGAGGTCGAGATCGTCGGCATCCACACCGGCGCCCCGACCAAGACGACCGTCACCGGTGTCGAGATGTTCCGCAAGCTGCTCGACGAGGGTCGCGCGGGTGAGAACGTCGGCCTGCTGCTCCGCGGCGTCAAGCGCGAGGACGTCGAGCGCGGCCAGGTCGTCTGCAAGCCCGGCTCGATCACCCCGCACACCGAGTTCGAGGCGCAGGTCTACATCCTGTCCAAGGACGAGGGTGGGCGGCACACGCCGTTCTACGACAACTACCGTCCGCAGTTCTACTTCCGCACCACGGACGTCACCGGTGTCGTGCACCTGCCCGAGGGCACCGAGATGTTCATGCCCGGCGACACCACCGAGATGAAGGTCGAGCTCATCCAGCCGATCGCCATGGAGGACGGCCTCAAGTTCGCCATCCGCGAGGGTGGCCGCACTGTCGGCGCCGGCCGGGTCACCAAGATCCTCAAGTGACCTGAGCCTCGTGCTCGCGCAGGGCCCGGACGGTTCGCCGTCCGGGCCCTGCTGGCGTCCTCGGCGTATGCCGCGCACGCCCGGGTAGGGTCGGGCACCATGTCGCACCCCGCCGCCGGCGCCTTCGATGCCGACTCCGAGGCCCAGGGCCTCATCGAGTTCGTCGACGCCTCCCCGTCCCCGTTCCACGCCTGCGCCCAGGCCGCGGACTCGCTCGCGGCTGGAGGGTTCGCCGAGCTGAGCGAGCGCGAGCCGTTCCCGACGACGCCCGGCCGGTATCTCGTGCGGCGCGGCGGCTCGCTCGTCGCCTGGGACACGACCGGCGCGGCGGCGGCCAGCGCAGGTGCCGCCACCCCGTTCCGAGTCGTCGGCGCCCACACCGACAGCCCCACCCTGCGGATCAAGCCCCAGCCCGACCACGTCAGCGCCGGCTGGCAGATGCTCGGCGTCGAGCCCTACGGGTCGCCGCTGCTCAACTCCTGGCTCGACCGCGACCTCGGGCTCGCCGGCCGGGTCGCGGTGCGCACCGCGGGCGGGGTGCAGACCCGGCTGTTGCACGATGGGCAGCCGGTGCTGCGCGTCGCCCAGCTCGCCATCCACCTCGACCGCGGCGCCAACGACGAGCTGCACCTGGACAAGCAGCGCCACCTCGTGCCGCTCTGGGGCGTGGGGGAGGCGCCCGCGGACTTCCGCGCCTACGTCGGCGCACGCGTCGGCGCCGAGCCGGTCGACGTCCTCGCGTGGGACGTCATGGTCTGCCCGGTGCAGCCCTCCACGAGGATCGGGCGTGAGCGCGACCTCATCGCCGCCCCTCGCCTCGACAACCTCGCCACCTCGTATGCCGGTGTGCGTGCCCTGCTCGCCGCCGCCGCCGCGGCCGAGGCGCGGCACGTGCCGGTCCTCGTCCTGTTCGACCACGAGGAGGTGGGCAGCACCTCCGAGCGCGGCGCGACCTCGACCCTGCTGCCCTCGGTGCTCGAGCGAGTCGTCGCCGCAGCGGGCGGAGGGCGCGAGGACTACTGGCGGGCGCTCGCCGGCACGGTGGTCGCCTCCGGGGACATGGCCCACGCCACCCACCCGAACTACCCGGACCGGCACGAGCCGCTGCACCGGATCCGGGTCAACGCCGGCCCGGTGCTCAAGGTCAACGCCAACCTGCGCTACGCCACCGACTCCGTCGGTGCGGCCGCCTTCGTCGAGGCGTGCGCCCAGGCGGACGTGCCGCTGCAGACCTTCGTCTCCAGAAGCGACCTGCCGTGCGGCTCGACCGTGGGGCCGTTCACGGCGGCGCTGACCGGCGCCGCCACCGTCGACGTCGGCGCGCCGATGCTCTCGATGCACAGCGCCCGTGAGCTGTGCGGAGCCGCGGACCCCGCGATGTACGCCGCCGCGCTCGCCGCGTTCCTCGCACCCGACTGACGGGATTCGGGTGGCTGATCCGCCGGGGGACGAGCCGCTCCGGCCTGCGCTCGCCCCCGCCCCGGTGAGGCTCCTTCGGCGCTGCGCCGGCGGCGCAGGCCGGCGATTTGATCGGCCAACTGGCCTCTGGCACTATTGACCAGTTGCTTGTCGCGCGGCGCTGACCCATGTCGGTGTCGCCGTCCCTCGAACGCACGACCGGACTGGCTCGTCATGGTGAGTCAGGCCCGAGGGGAGCGCAGGCTACCCGGTTCGGCCGGGCACTCCACGGGAGAGCGGCACCACGAAGGTGCGCCTTCCGCCGCGAAGCGGGCACGACACGCCCGACCTCGTGGGTCGGAGGCCAAGGGAACCGGCCGCACCAGTTTCGGCGAGAGAGAGACGTACCTGAGATGGCGGGACAGAAGATCCGCATCCGCTTGAAGTCGTATGACCACGAGGTCATCGACAGCTCGGCGCGCAAGATCGTCGACACGGTGACGCGTGCAGGGGCCACCGTGGTGGGTCCAGTGCCGCTGCCGACGGAGAAGAACGTCTTCGTCGTCATCCGGTCGCCGCACAAGTACAAGGACAGCCGCGAGCACTTCGAGATGCGCACCCACAAGCGCCTCATCGACATCATCGACCCGACGCCGAAGGCCGTCGACTCGCTGATGCGTCTCGACCTGCCGGCGGACGTCAACATCGAGATCAAGCTCTGAGGCGCAACATGACTGTCACAACGACCTCACCTCGCACCGTCAGGGGCCTGCTCGGCGAGAAGCTCGGCATGACCCAGGTCTGGGACGCCGACAACCGCCTCGTCCCGGTCACCGTGGTCCAGGCCGGCCCGTGCGTCGTCACGCAGGTGCGCGACGAGCAGGCCGACGGCTACGCGGCCGTCCAGGTCGCCTTCGGCGCCATCGACCCGCGCAAGGTCAACAAGCCGCTGGCGGGCCACTTCGAGAAGGCCGGGGTCACCCCCCGCCGCCACCTCGTCGAGCTGCGGACGGCCGACGCCACCAGCTATGAGCTCGGCCAGGAGATCACCGCGGCGGTCTTCGAGGCCGGCCAGCGCGTCGACGCCACCGGCACGACGAAGGGCAAGGGCTTCGCCGGCGTCATGAAGCGGCACGGCTTCGCCGGTGTCTCCTCCTCGCACGGCGCACACCGCAACCACCGCAAGCCGGGCTCGATCGGCGGCTGTTCCACGCCGGGGCGTGTCTTCAAGGGCATGCGCATGGCAGGGCGCATGGGTGGCGTGCGTCAGACGACCCAGAACCTCACGATCCACGCCGTTGACGTCGAGAGGGGCCTGCTGCTCATCAAGGGTGCCGTGCCCGGCCCCCGCGGCGGCGTCGTCCTCATCCGCACGGCCGCGAAGGGTGCATGAACGAGATGGCAACGACTGCCCAGAACCTTCCCGCTGACATCTTCGACGTCTCGACCAACGTCCCGCTGATCCACCAGGTCGTGGTGGCCCAGCTGGCCGCCGCGCGACAGGGCACGCACGCGACGAAGACCCGCGGCGACGTCCGCGGCGGCGGCGCCAAGCCCTACCGCCAGAAGGGCACCGGCCGGGCCCGGCAGGGCTCGACCCGCGCGCCGCAGTTCGCCGGCGGTGGCATCGTCCACGGCCCGCAGCCGCGCAGCTATGCCCAGCGCACCCCCAAGAAGATGAAGGCCGCCGCCCTGCGCGGCGCGCTCTCGGACCGGGCGCGGCACGGTCGCATCCACGTCGTCGAGAGCATCGTCACGGGCGAGGCGCCGTCGACCAAGATGGCCGCGCAGCTCCTCGCCGGGCTCACGCAGCGCAAGAACCTGCTCGTGGTGCTCGAGCGTGGCAACGACCTGGCGCTGAAGTCCGTGCGCAACATCGAGAACGTCCACGTTCTCACCGCCGACCAGCTGAACACCTACGACGTGCTCTGCGCCGACGACATCGTCTTCACCCAGGCCGCCCTCGACGCCTTCATCACCGGGTCCGCCAAGCGGGACGAGACCGGTGGAGCCGAAGCCGTCGTGGCCGCGGACGAGACCACGGCTGACGTCAAGGAGGACTCGAAGTGAGCATCCACGCCAAGGACCCCCGCGACATCCTGCTCGCACCAGTGGTCTCCGAGAAGTCCTATGCGCTGCTCGAGGAGGGCAAGTACACCTTCCTCGTCGACCCGCGCTCGAACAAGACGGAGATCAAGATCGCCGTCGAGGCGATCTGGGGCGTCAAGGTCGACAAGGTGCACACGCTCAACCGGCAGGGCAAGACCCGCCGCACCCGTTTCGGCCCTGGCAAGCGCAAGGACACCAAGCGCGCGATCGTCTCGCTCCGCGAGGGCTCGATCGACATCTTCGGTGCCGGCGCCGGCGCCTGAGATCGACGACGCAGAGAGACTGAGGCCTTAACAGACATGGGTATCCGCAAGTACAAGCCGACCACTCCCGGCCGTCGTGGCTCGTCGGTCGCCGACTTCGTCGAGGTCACCCGGTCCGAGCCGGAGAAGTCGCTGGTCCGCCCCCTGACGAAGAAGGGCGGCC
>CALMNV010000167.1 GCA_937873285.1 uncultured Intrasporangium sp.
GACTCCTCGACGAGGATGTAGGCGCCCTTGGCGACCCCCGAGACCTTGCCGTGCGTCGCGCGGTCCATGGTGGGCACCGGCTGCCTGGTGAGGCACAGCGCGGCGGGGCCCTCGGGCTGGGAGAGGATCCGGCCCCAGGCGGCCGACGTCTCGTTGGCGTCGGCGGGGCGGACCACCGCCAGCCCCGGGATCGCCCGCAGCGCCGCGAGGTGCTCCACCGGCTGGTGGGTCGGGCCGTCCTCGCCGAGCCCGATGGAGTCGTGAGTCCACACGTAGGTCACGGGCAGCTGCTGCAGCGCCGCGAGCCGCACCGCGGGGCGCATGTAGTCGGAGAAGACGAGGAAGGTGCCGCCGTAGGGCCGGGTCAGCCCCTCCAGCGCGATGCCGTTGAGGATCATGCCCATGCCGTGCTCGCGCACCCCGAAGTGCAACGTGCGCCCGTAGGGGTCGCCCTTCCAGGCCGAGGTCTGCTTGGACAGCGGGACGAAGGACGGCTCGCCCTCCATCGTCGTGTTGTTGGACTCGGCGAGGTCGGCCGACCCGCCCCACAGCTCGGGCATGACGTCGGCGAGGGCGGTGAGCACCTTGCCGGACGCGGCCCGCGTCGCAAGGCCCTTGGCGTCGGCCGGGAAGGTCGGCAGCGCCTTGCCCAGGCCCCGAGGTGCCTCTGCGGCAACCACCCGGTCGAGCAGCGCCGCCCGGTCCGGGTTGGCCTTGCGCCACGCCTTGTAGGACTTGTCCCACTCCCGGCGGACCGCCTTGCCGCGGGCCACGACGCGACGGGCGTGCCGCAGCACGGCCGGCTCCACGACGAAGGACCGGTCGGCGTCGAAGCCGAGCAGCTGCTTGGTGGCGGCGACCTCGTCGGCGCCCAGGGCCGAGCCGTGCGCCTTGCCGGTGTTCTGCTTCGTCGGCGCCGGCCAGGCGATGATGGTGCGCAGCACGACGAGCGTGGGCTTGTCGGCAACGCCCTCCCCCGAGCGGATCGCCGCGAGCAGCGCGTCGACGTCCTCGACGTAGGCGGACCCGTCACCGGTGCCGCGCCAGTCGACCGTCTCGACATGCCAGCCGTATGCCGTGAAGCGGGCCGCGACGTCCTCGGAGAAGGCGATGTCGGTGTCGTCCTCGATGGAGATCTGGTTCGCGTCGTAGACGACGGTGAGGTTGCCCAGCTCCTGGTGGCCGGCGAGGGAGCACGCCTCGTGGGACACGCCCTCCTGCAGGTCGCCGTCGGAGGCGATGACGTAGACGTGGTGGTCGAAGGGGCTCGTGCCGGGCCGGGCCTCGGGGTCGAAGAGCCCGCGCTGGCGCCGCTGGGCCATCGCCATCCCGACCGCCGACGCCAGCCCGGAGCCGAGCGGTCCGGTGGTGACCTCCACACCGGCGGTGTGGTGGACCTCCGGGTGCCCCGGCGTCTTCGAGCCCCACGTCCGCAGCGCCTGCAGGTCCTCCAGCTCGAGGCCGTAGCCGGAGAGGAAGAGCTGGATGTACTGGGTCAGGCTGGAGTGCCCGCAGGAGAGCACGAACCGGTCCCGGCCGAGCCACGCCGGGTCGGACGGGTCGTGCCGCATCACCTGCTGGTAGAGCAGGTAGGCCAGGGGGGCCAGGGACATCGCCGTGCCGGGGTGACCGTTGCCGACCTTCTGCACCGCGTCCGCCGCGAGCAGACGCACGGTGTCGACCGCGCGCACGTCGAGCTCGGACCATCCGGTCTCGCTCGCGACCGGCAGGGCCAGGCCGGGGTCGCGCCGTGCCAGCGGGCTCTTTCCGGCATCTCGGGTGGGCTTCTTCGCCGGCGTCGCGGTGCTGGTCACGGAACGGGTCTCCTTCGAAAGGGAGTGGTGCACGTATGCCGTCGAGCCTAGTCCTTGGCCTGCACGGCAGCGGCTCGGCGGGCACCGCATCTCGGGCGCCACCGCCGCAGACCCGGCACCAGCGCGCTGCCCGACCGGCCGTGCTTCTGCGGGACCGCGGGGCTCGGTCGCGTCCGGTGCCGGGCTAGACTCTGACGCAGTCTCGCGCCCCCGCGCGGATGATGTCGACCAGCAGAGGATCTTCGTGACGACGGTGGGCCCCCGAGCGGAGCTCGCGGCACGTGGCCGGCCGGCCGGTGGGGGTCTGCGGTTCCTCGTCGGGCAGTACGTCGCGTTGACAAAGCCGCGGATCATCGAGCTGCTGCTCATCACGACGATCCCGGTCATGTTCCTTGCCGCGGGCGGTGTGCCCGACCTGCTGCTCGTCGTCAACACCGTCGTCGGGGGCGCCCTGTCCGCCGCGGCCGCCAACACGTTCAACTGCTATCTCGACCGCGACATCGACGCCGTCATGCACCGCACGAGCCGCCGTCCGCTCGTGACGGGCACCATCTCCGCCCGCTCGGCGCTCCTCTTCGGCCTGGCCCTCGCCGTCGTGTCGACGCTCTGGCTGGGACTGCTGGTCAACTGGCTGAGCTCCGGCCTCGCACTCGCGGCGCTGCTCTTCTACGTCTTCGGCTACACGCTGGTGCTCAAGCGCCGCACCCCGCAGAACATCGTGTGGGGCGGGGCGGCCGGCTGCATGCCCGTCCTCGTCGGCTGGGCCGCGGTCACCGGCGGCGTGAGCTGGACGGCGCTGCTGCTCTTCCTCGTCATCTTCTTCTGGACGCCGCCGCACTACTGGCCGCTGTCGCTGCGCTACAAGCGGGACTACGCCACCGCCGAGGTGCCGATCTGGGTGGCGTCGCAGCCCTCCGAGAGCATGATCTCGCGGACATGCTCGACGCCGCGCACGGTATCGGTCAGCGCGAAGAAGAGCATGCCGCCGGACGTCACGCGGGGAGCGTCCCGGACCTCACCCTCAACGAGCGCGGGGCCGGCTTGCTTGACGGCGACTTGGACGCGCGCAGCGTAGGCGCTGACGCTTACGGCAGCCGCTTCGCTGCGCGGCTCGGGCGCGGCGTCAAAACCGTGTGGTTCGGTCCACATGCTCAGCGCGGAGGTTCCGCTACGGGACGGACGACTCAGGCACTCCCTAGCCGCGGGGTGGGAACGGGTCACCGCCATAGCTGTCGCGAGCGCGAATGCGCCCTTGACGGTCGTGAACAAGGAGCTCGCTTTCCTGATTCCGCGCGATTTCCCTGGCGGTGTCGATGGCCTCGGCCTGGGTGTCGTGGCGCGAGGTGTCACGAGAGTTGCCCTCGCCGCGTACCGCCCAGTCCCCATCCCGCGGAACGACGTGCTGGTTCTTGCCCACTGGCCCTCCTAGAAGCTCGCCTGTCGTGCTCAAGCTAGGGGTCACTCCGGACAGACAGGCGTCCCCGTAGTGACCATCGCCGAGCAAAACCTGCGGTGTTTGCGGGGTCCACCGATGACCGAGACTTGTCCACAAGGCGAGGTGTGGCCGCCGTTCCCGGCGTTTGCAGCCGCTTTAGGGAGGTATCCACAGGGTTGTCCACGGGGTCGAGAGCGGCCGGTGATGTAGAACTTGGCTGTAGCAGGGGGGTGTAGGACCGTCGTCGCCGACTATCAACATCGCTATGG
>CALMNV010000168.1 GCA_937873285.1 uncultured Intrasporangium sp.
CTCCTCGCCGTGGTCGCCGGCGTCGTGCTCGTGGCCGCGCTGGTGGTGGTCGCATGGCCCTGACGCTGCTGCTGCTCGTGCCGCTCGTGGCCGCGGTCGTCCTGCTCGCCGCCCCGCCGAACGGCCCCGGTCGGGGTCTGCGCGAGGGACCGGTCGCCATCGCGGCCGCCGGGCTCACGGCGGTGCTGGCCGTCGTCGTCGCGGTGGGCCGCCCGACCGTCGACTCGCCCTGGATCCGCTCGCTCGGGGTGCGCTGGCACTTCGCCGTCGACGGGGTCTCGGTGGCCCTCGTGCTGCTCACGGCCCTGCTCGTCGTGGCCGTCGTCGTGCACAGCCTCGCAGGGCCGCCGCCGACCGGCGGCAGCCGCTCCACGCTGCTCGGCTGCGTGCTGCTCGTCGAGACGGGCGCCCTGGCGACCTTCCTCGCCCGGGACGCGGTCCTCTTCTTCGTCGCCTTCGAGGTCGTGCTCGTGCCGATGTGGGTGCTCATCCGCCGGTTCGGCGACCCGCACGTCCCGGACGCCCGCCGTGGCGACGCCGCCGCACGGTTCGTCCTGTTCACCGTGCTCGGCTCGACGCTGATGCTGCTCGGCATCCTGCTGCTCACCTTCTCGGCCGGGACCTCCGACCTCGGGGTGCTCGCCGCGGCCCGCGGCGCGGAGCTGTCCACGCCCGTCCAGGTCACCGTCGCCGCGCTGCTCGTCGCCGGGCTCGGGATCAAGGTGCCGATCTGGCCGGCGCACACGTGGCTGCCGCCCGCCCACACGGTCGCGCCCACCGCCGGGTCGGTGCTGCTGGCGGCGGTCCTGCTCAAGATGGGGACCTACGGCCTGGTGCGGCTCGCCGCGCTGCCCCTCCCGGCGGGCATGGCGGCGCTGGCGCCCGTGCTCGCCGTCCTCGGCGTCGTCGGCATCCTCTGGGGAGGCCTCGCCTGCCTCGTCGAGCGGGACCTCAAGCGGCTCGTCGCCTACAGCTCGGTCGCGCACATGGGCTTCGTCGTCCTCGCCATCGCGGCAGGCAGCCCGACGGGCCTGCAGGCGGCGCTCTTCGGCAACGTCGCGCACGGCATCGTCTCGGCCCTGCTCTTCTTCGTCGTCGGGGACCTCAAGGAGCAGTGGGGCTCGGCCGACCTGGGGGTGGCCCGGCCGGGGCTGCGTGACCGGTCCCCCCGCTTCGGCCTCGCACTCCTCGCCGGTCTCGCGGCCGCCCTCGGGCTGCCCGGGCTGGCGAGCTTCTGGGGAGAGTTCCTCGCGCTGTATGCCGCCTGGTCGCCTGCGCCCGGCCGTCCCGTCGTCCTGCTGCGCGCCTGCGTCGTGCTGGCCGCGGTCGGGCTCGCGCTCGCGGCCGGCTACTCCCTGCGGGTGGCGCGGATCGTCTGGGCCGGTGAGGGCGCCCCGGCGGACCCCGGCCCGCCGCTGCGCGACCTGCACGCCGCGCGGTGGGGCGTCACGGCCGCCGCGCTCGCCGCCCTGGTGATCCTCGGCGTCGCGCCGCAGCTGTTCCTGCGCCTCTCCAGCCCGGACGTGGGCGCCCTGCTCGGGGCGGTGCCTCCGTGACCGGGCTGACCTCCGACGTGCTGCCCCTGCTGCCCGCGCTCCTGCCGCTGCTCGGCGTCGTGGTGGTGCTCGTGGCCGACCTGGTCACCCCGAGCCTGCGGCGGGTGCCGTATGCCGTCGCCACCGTCGCCGCCGTGGGCGGTGCGGTCGCGGCCGCATCCGGCACGCGGCTGGCTCCGGGCGAGGCGCGCGCCACGTTCTGCATCGACAGCGGGATGCCGACCACCGTCGAGCGGGTGTCGACGCTGCGCTGCTTCTGGGTCGCCGACTCCCTCACGAGCACCCTGCAGCTGGCCGCCTGCCTCGCCGCCGTGGTGTGCCTCGCCCTGGCCTGGCCGGGCAGCGTCGCCCCGCCGCCTGCGCCGTCGCTGCGCCCGTCACCTGCCTCGTCGGCAGCGCCGGCCGGGGTGGCACGCGAGCCCGTCGAGGCGACCCTGCTGCTCGGCGCGCTCGCCGGCACCGTCGTCGTCGCGGCCAGCCGGGACGTCGGCACCTGGCTCGTCGCCCTCGAGCTGGCGACGCTGCCCGTCGTCGTGCTCGTCGCCCTGGCCGGCAGCCGGACCGCCGTGGCCGGCGCGGTGCAGCTGCTCGTCACCTCGCTCGCCTCCTTCGCGGTGCTCACCCTGGGGGTGGCGCTGTGGTTCCTCGCCACCGCCAGCCCCTTCCTCACCGCCGACGTGGCCGTCGGCGTCGCGGCGGAGGCCGGCGGGGCGGGGGGCTCCGCCGCCGCGCCGACGCGCGGGCTGCTGGCCCTGGCGGTCGTGCTGCTCCTCGCCGGGTTGGGGTTCAAGCTGTCCCTGGCGCCGTTCCACGCGTGGACCCCCACGGCATACGCCGGGTCGCGCATCGCGGTGGCCACCCTCCTCGCCACGGTCTCGAAGATCGCCGCGCTCGCGGCCCTGCTCGTCGTGCTGCGGGCCGTCGCCGTGCTCGGCGCCCCGGGGCTGCTCGTCGTCGGGCTGCTCGGAGTGCTCAGCATGACCCTGGGCAACGTCGTGGCGCTGCGGCAGGACGACGTCGTGCGCCTGCTCGCGTGGTCGACGGTCGCCCAGGCCGGCTGGGTGGTCCTGCCCCTCGTCAGCGTCTCGGGCGCCGGGACCCGCGCCGCGGCGGGCTACCTGCTCAGCTACGTCGTGGCCACGCTCGTCGCCTTCGCCGTCGTCGCCGCGACGGTGCGCGAGCTCGGCCCGGCCGGGCGGAGGCTGTCGGCCTACGGCGGCCTCTGGCAGCGCCGCCCGTGGCGTGCGGGGGCGCTGGCCGTGGCGCTGACCTCGCTCGCCGGGTTGCCCCCGGGCGTCGTCGGTCTCGTCGGCAAGGTGGTGGCCCTGCGCCCCGTCGTCGCGGGCGGCTGGCTCTGGCTCGCGGTGCTCGCGGCGGCCAACGCGGTCCTGGGAGTCGCGGTCTACCTGCGGTGGCTGCGGCCGGTGCTGACCTCGGGCGCCCGGGGCGGCTCGACCGGGGCGCAGCAGGCCGCCGCCGAGGCGCCCGACGGGGTGGGCCCCGACCCGCGAGCGGTCGCCCTGGCGCTGGCCGCGGGGACGGCGGTCCTCGTGGCCGTCAGCGTGCAGCCCGACCTGGTCTTCGGACCGCTCAGCGGAGGCTGAGCAGCCGGGACCGCCAGGAGGGCGGGTCCGGCCGGTCGAGCGGGCCGCCGGCGCCGGCGCCGCGGGCCCAGCGCCCTCCCAGCGGGAACACAGGCCCGCGGCGGATCGTTGCCCGGGCATGCACAAGCACTTCAACGGCGCGAAGACCGCTGCACTCTTCGGCGCCATCTGGGCGCTGCTACTGGGGCTGGGCAGCCTCGTCGGCGGTGGTCGCTTCCTCTGGATCTTCGCGCTGATCGGCGTCGCGACGACCTTCTACGGCTACTGGAACTCCGACAAGCTCGCGATCCGGGCCATGCACGCCTATCCGGTCTCCGAGGCGCAGGCCCCGGCGATGCACCGGATCGTCCGCGAGCTCTCCACCGCCGCAGGCAAGCCCATGCCGCGGCTCTACGTCTCCCCGACCCAGGCCCCCAACGCCTTCGCCACCGGCCGCAACCCGCAGCACGCCGCCGTCTGCTGCACCGAGGGCATCCTGCAGCTGCTCGACGAGCGGGAGCTGCGCGGCGTGCTCGGCCACGAGCTGATGCACGTCTACAACCGCGACATCCTCACCAGCTCGGTGGCCGCGGCCATCGCCGGCGTCATCACCTCCATCGGCCAGATGCTGATGTTCGCCGGCATCTTCGGCGGCGGCAGCTCCGACGATGAGCGGCCGAACCCGGTTGCGCTGCTTGCCATGTCGCTGCTCGCGCCCTTCGCGGCGGTGCTCATCCAGATGGCGATCAGCCGGACGCGAGAGTACGACGCCGACGAGGACGGCGCCCGGCTCACCGGTGACCCCCTCGCCCTGGCGTCCGCGCTGCGCAAGCTCGAGGCGGGTGTGGCCCGGGCTCCGCTCGCCCCCCAGCAGGACATCGTCAACGCGAGCCACATGATGATCGCCAACCCGTTCCGCGCCAAGGACGTCTCCCGCTTCTTCGCCACCCACCCGCCGATGGACCAGCGCATCGCCCGCCTCGAGAACCTCGCGGGTGGCCCTCTGCGCGACTGAGCCGTCCCGCCGCCGACGGGTCCGCCAGCGACGCGGCCCAAGCGTCTGGCAGGCTCAGATGCCATGCCCAGTCTCACCCTCGCCGAGGCTCAGGAACGCTCCGACCTCATCACGGTGACCTCGTATGCCGTCGAGCTGGACCTCGACCGGGGGGCCGAGGTGTTCGGCTCGCGAAGCACCGTCCGGTTCGCCTGCAGCCGGCCGGGTGCGGCGACCTGGGTGGACATCAAGGCCCGCGAGGTCGGGTCAGTCACGCTCAACGGGCGGCGGCTCGACCCGGGGGCCGTGGTGGACGGGCGGCTGGCGCTGCCCCTGCTCCGGCGAGACAACGAGCTCGCCGTCGAGGCCACCATGGCCTACAGCCGTGACGGTCAGGGACTGCACCGGGCCACCGACCCGGCCGACGGGAAGCACTACGTCTACGGCCACCTCTTCCTCGACGCGGCTCCGAGCGTCTTCGCCTGCTTCGACCAGCCCGACCTCAAGGCCCCCTACGACGTGACCGTCGCCGCCCCGCCCGCCTGGACCGTCGTCGGCAACGGCGCCGCCAGCGAGGAGCGGCCGGGCCGGTGGCGCCTGGCGACGACGCGGCCGCTCGCGACGTACTTCGTGACCGTCTGCGCCGGGCCGTACGTTTCCGTGCGCGCCGAGCACGACGGCATACCGCTCGGGCTGCATGCCCGCGCGTCGCTGCGCCAGCCGCTGGAGCGACACGCCGAGGAGCTCTTCGAGATCACCCGCCGGTCGTTCGACCACTTCCACGAGCTCTTCGGCATCCGCTACCCGTTCGGGGAGTACCACCAGGTGTTCGTGCCGGAGTTCAACGCCGGCGCCATGGAGAACCCGGGCTGCGTCACCCTGCGTGACCAGTACCTCTTCCGCGGCGCCGCCACCCGCGACGAGCTGCTGGGCCGGGCCAACACCGTCTCGCACGAGCTGTCGCACATGTGGTTCGGCGATCTCGTCACGATGCGCTGGTGGGACGACCTGTGGCTCAACGAGTCCTTCGCCGAGTACATGTCGCACAGCTGCCTCGCAGACGCGACCGGCTACACCGACGCGTGGGTCGACGCGACCATTGCCCGCAAGGTGTGGGGGTATGCCGCCGAGCGGAGCCCGTCGACCCACGCCGTCGCCGGCGTGGCCGCCCTCGACGCGCAGAGCGCCCTGCAGAACTTCGACGGCATCTCCTATGCCAAGGGGGCGGCCGCGCTGCGTCAGCTCATCGCCTATGTCGGGCCGGAGCAGTTCGTCGCCGGCGTGCGCGCCTACCTCCGGGAGGCGGCATACGGCAACGGCACCCTGGCCGACTTCCTCGGCACCATCAGCGCGGCCAGCGGCACTGACCTCGGCGCGTGGTCGCGCGCATGGCTCCTCACGGCCGGGAGGGACACCCTCTCGGTGGAGCTCGACGTGGCCGGCGGACCGGGCGCGGAAGGGCAGCCGCGTGGCGAGCTGGCGGAGGCTGTCGTCACGGCAGCGACCGTGGTGCGCGAAACGCCCGCGCAGTTTCCGGCCGACCGGCCGCACGCCCTCGACGTTGCCGCCTGGACGGACGGAGCGGAGGTGGGCCGGGTCGCCGCGACCGCGGACACGGCCGTCACGGGCCTTCCGGCGTTCGTCGGGCGCCCGGCGCCGGCGCTGGTCGTGCCCAACGCGTCGGACCTGACGTGGGCGCGGGTGCGGCTGTCCTCGGCGACGGTGGCCCGGCTGCCCGACCAGCTGGCCCTCGTGCCGGACGCCCAGGCGCGCGCCGTCGTGTGGGTGTCGCTGCTCGACGGGGTGGCAGCGGCGCAGGTGGCGCCCGAGCGCTTCATCGACGTCCTCACCGCGGCCTGGCCGCGGGAGACGAGCGCGTCCATCCTCACCCGCGTGGCGGCCTATGCCGAACACCGGGTGGTGCCCTACTTCGTGCCGCGGGCCGAGCAGCCCGCGGTCCGGGGGCGGCTGGCCGAGAGCGCCAGGTCGCTGCTCGAGACCGCCGCCCCGGCCAGCACGCAGTCCCTCGCGGCGGCCCGGCTGCTGGCGGCCACGAGCGACGACGAGACCCTCTTGCAGCAGTGGGCGGCCGGCCAGGGCATGCCCGCCGGGCTCGACGACGACGGCGACTTCCGGTGGATCGTCGTGCGCAACCTGGCCGCCCGCGGACTGCTCGACGTCGCAAGCATCGAGGCGTACCGCGCCAAGGACGACACGCTGCAGGGGTCGCTCAACGCCCTGCTGTGCCGGTCCAGCCTGCCGGACCCGGCGGCGAAGTCGTGGGCGTGGGACCAGCTGACCGGGCGGCACGGCCGCTCGAACTACGAGCTGAACCACCTCGCCCGTGGGTTCTGGGTCGCGCCCGACGACGACCTCGTCGAGCCCTGGGTGGAGCGCTTCTTCCTCGACGTCCCGGCCATGTCCGGCTGGGTCGGAGAGGACGCGCTGTCGCGCGTGGTCGCGCTGGCCTTCCCGCAGGTCTTCACCGAGGGCACAGCGCGGCGCAGCCGGGACGCCCTGGCCCGGGATGACCTCACGCCGGCGGTGCGCCGAGCGCTCGTCGACTCGGACTGGGAGCTGCAGGAGGCGCTGCGCTCCCGGCGCACCTTCTACCCCCGAGGGTGACGCCGCCGGGGGCCTCAGAGGAGGCCGAGCTGTCGCAGCAGGGAGAGGTTGTCGCCGAGGATCCACCGCTCGACGGTCAGCCCCTCCTCGTCGAAGCGGCGAAAGGTCATCGCGTCCCAGCGCAGCACCTTGCCGGTGGGCCGCACGCCGTGCAGCATTCCCCGGTGGGTGCCCGTGTAGGTCAGCCGGGCGGCGAGACTGTCGCCCTCCGCGACGAACGCGTGCACGTCGGCGCGGAAGTCGGGCAGCGACTCGCGCATCGAGAGCAGGAACTCCCGGTGGCCGGACACGGTCGCCTCCAGGTGCTCGGGCAGCCCGTGGATGACGGCGTCGGGGGCGTAGCTGGACAGGTAGCCGTCGATGTCCCCGGCGTTGAAGGCCTCGACGGCGGCGACGGTGCGCTGTGTGTGCCGGTGCTCGTTCACTTCTCGAGTCTGGCGCACCGGCGTCGAGCATGCGACCGATCCGGCGGAGGCACCCCTCGCCGGACGCAGGGGGCGGCGTCCGGCGAGGGGAGCGGAGGAGCGGCGGCGGGAAGGGGGATGCCGCCGCTCCGGCTCAGGCCCTCACCGCGTCGGAGTCGCCATCGGCTTGACCGCCAGGGTCACCTGGACGTCCTGCCGGGCGCCTGCGCGCACGAGGGTGATCGTGACCCTGTTGCCTGCGGTCCGCTCGCGGATCTGGGCGACCAGGGCGGTTGCCGAGTCCACGCGTTGACCGTCCACGGCGATGATGACGTCACCCTGCCGCAGGCCGGCCGAGGCCGCCGGGGTCCCCGACGACACGCTCATCACCTGGGCTCCGGCACGCTTGGCCGACCCGTCGGTGACGGTGGTGTCCCGCGTGCTGACGCCGAGGAACGCGTGGTCCGCGCGGCCCTTGGTGATCAGCTGCGTGGCGATGGACTTCGCCTCGTTGACCGGGATGGCGAAGCCGATGCCGATGTTTCCGCTCTGCCCACCACCGCCGCCGAGCTGGGCGATCGCGCTGTTGATGCCGACCAGCTGTCCCTTGGCGTTGACGAGGGCACCGCCGGAGTTGCCCGGGTTGATCGCGGCCGACGTCTGGATGGCGTTGGTCACGACGGCGTCGGGGGTGGCCTGGTTGCCGAAGGGGGACTGCTGTGCCCCACCCGTCGTCACCGGCCGGTCGAGTGCGCTGACGATGCCGGTGGTCACGGTGCCG
>CALMNV010000169.1 GCA_937873285.1 uncultured Intrasporangium sp.
CCGACGCCGTCACCGGGGTGGAAGTGGGTGCCGCGCTGGCGGACGAGGATCTCGCCGGCGCTGACGACCTGGCCACCGAACCGCTTGACGCCGAGGCGCTGTGCGTTGGAGTCGCGACCGTTGCGGGTCGAGGACGCACCCTTCTTGTGTGCCATGTCCGTGTCTTCCTTCTCGTCGCAGTCTGGGGATCGGGCGGGCTCAGGCGTCGATCGCGGTGACGCGCACCTGGGTCAGCGGCTGACGGTGACCCTGACGCTTGCGGTAGCCGGTCTTGTTCTTGAACTTCATGATGACGATCTTCGGGCCCTTGGCCGCCTTGACGACCTCGGCGGTCACCGTCGCGGCGGCGAGCCGCGCGGCGTCGCTTGTGACCGTCGTGCCGTCGACGAGCAGCAGCGGGGTGAGCTGCACGCTGTCGCCGGCCTGACCCGCCACCTTGTCGATGAGGAGGACGTCGCCGACGGAGACCTTCTCCTGGCGACCACCAGCGCGAACAATCGCGTACACGGGAAACTCACTCTCTAGTCAGGGGTGGCGTGCCGCTTTCGGCACCGGCCCGTCAACACGGGCCCGGTGGGCGCACCAAGGAGCAAGATTACCCGGTGGCCCGGCACCAGACCAAACCGGCCCCGTCCCGCCTCCGGAGACGGCGGTATGCCGCTGGGCGCGCCGCCGCGGTCCGGCTCAGTGCCACTCGGGGTGCTCTGCGGGGGGCGCTCGGCTCAGGCCCCGCCGGCGGCGCGGGGGGGTCCGGCCGGGGCGACGACGCGACCGCGGCGGCGACGGGGGCGCGCCGGCGCCGGCTGCTCGGTCGCCTGCACGGGCTGGGAGTCGCCCGACGGCGCCGGCTGCTCGGTCGCCCGCACGGGCTGGGAGTCGCCCGACGGCGCCGGCACAGGTCCCTCCCGCTCCGGTTCACCACGCGCCTCAGCGGTCTCGGCCTCAGCCGGCCCGCCGTCACGCGGCTGCTCGTCGCTCTCCCCCGCCGTGCCCTTCTTCAGCGCGGCCGCGTGAGCGGCCGCGGCGATCTGCGCCGCGGTCGGTCCGGTGGAGGGACGCGGGTGCTCGGTGACCGGTGCGCTGCCCGCCCCGGGCGCCTCCCCGTCGCGCCGCTCCCGGCGGCTCCGGCCTGCGGCCTGCTGCCCCTCCCCCTCGACTCCCCGGCCCACCGGCTCGGCGGAGATGAGGAAGCCGCGGCCGTTGCACTGCTCGCAGGTGTGCGAGAAGACCTCGATCAGCCCGGCACCGACGCGCTTGCGAGTCATCTGCACGAGTCCGAGCGAGGTCACCTCGGCGACCTGGTGCTTGGTGCGGTCCCGGCCAAGGCATTCGAGGAGCCGGCGCACGACCAGCTCACGGTTGGACTCGAGCACCATGTCGATGAAGTCGATGACGATGATGCCGCCGATGTCACGCAGCCGCAGCTGGCGCACGATCTCCTCGGCGGCCTCGATGTTGTTCTTGGTGACCGTCTCCTCGAGGTTGCCCCCAGCGCCGATGAACTTGCCGGTGTTGACGTCGATGACGGTCATCGCCTCGGTCCGGTCGATGACGAGGCTGCCTCCTGAGGGCAGCCAGACCTTGCGGTCCATCGCCTTGGCGAGCTGCTCGTCGACGCGGTGCTGGGTGAACAGGTCGACCGTGCCGGTCCACCTGCTGACCCGGTCGGCGAGGTCGGGGGCCACCGAGGTGATGTAGGGGTGGATCTCCTCCCACGCCTGCTCGCCGGAGACCAGCAGCTGCTTGAAGTCCTCGTTGAAGACGTCCCGGATCACCCGCACGGTGAGGTCAGGCTCCCCGTGCAGCAGCAACGGTGCCGTGCCCCCGGCGGTCGGCCCAGCAGAGCCGCCGTTCTTCTTGCGGCCCTTGGACCGGGCCGCCTTGGCTGACGATGCCGCCTCGGCCCGCGCTCGGATGTCCTCCCAGGTGCGGGTGAGGCGCTCGACGTCGGCGCGCAGCTCCTGCTCGCTCGCGCCCTCGGCGGCGGTGCGCACGATGACGCCCGCGTCGTCCGGCACGACCTCGCGCAGGATCTTCTTGAGGCGCGCCCGCTCCGTGTCCGGCAGCTTGCGGGAGATGCCGGTCATCGAGGAGTTGGGCACATAGACGAGGTAGCGGCCGGGCAGCGAGATCTGCGAGGTGAGCCGGGCGCCCTTGTGCCCGATGGGGTCCTTGGTCACCTGCACGAGCACCGTCTGGCCTGGCTCGAGCGCGTTCTCGATGCGCTTGGACTGGCCCACCTCGAGGCCCGCGGCGTCCCAGTTGACCTCCCCGGCATAGAGCACGGCATTGCGGCCCTTGCCGATGTCGACGAACGCCGCCTCCATCGAGGGCAGCACGTTCTGCACGCGCCCGAGATAGATGCTGCCCGCCATGGACACGGTCGTGGCCTGGTCGATGTAGTGCTCCACGAGGACGCCGTCCTCCAGGACACCCATCTGCGTGCGCCCGTCCTTGTTGCGCACGACCATGACGCGGTCCACGCTCTCCCGGCGGGCGAGGAACTCGGCCTCGGTGAGGACCGTGCGGCGCCGCCCGGCCTCGCGCCCCTCACGACGGCGCTGCTTCTTCGCCTCCAGCCGCGTCGAGCCCCGCACTGCCGTGGGCTCGTCGCGCTGCGGCCGGCCCTCGCGAACGCGGCCTCCGGGCTCCTCACCGGGTCCGCCGTCGCCCACCCCGGCACGCCGCCGACGGCGTCGCCGACGGCTCGTGCCGCCTTCCTCGTCCGGCTCGTCCATCGGCTCGCCGTCGGACTGGCCGTCCGCCGACGTCAGCGGTCCGGGTGCGGCGGTCTCGGCCGGCGCGGGGCCGGGCTCCTGCTGCGGCGACGGCGCTCCGGCATACGACTCGGCGTCCTGCCCGACCGGCACGCTGCGCGCCCGCCTGCCCTTGCCGCCTCGCCGCCGACGGGCCCGGCGACCCGGCAGCTCGCCTTCCGCCACTTCCTCGGCGTCCGCCTCGGCCGGATCCGGCTCGTCGATGCCCGCCAGCGGCTCCTGCTCGGGGCTCGCCGCCAGGGGGCCTGCCTCCGGCGCGGAGCCCGTCGCCTCGCCGCCCGCCAGCTCGGGGCCGGTCACCTCGAGCACGGGGCGCGTCGCGCGACGACGACGGGTCGGCGTGGGCTCGGCCGCAGTCGGGTCCGGGGGGCGGAAGAGCACCGTGAACGTCGACAGGCTGGCTGTCACGCTCGGCTCGTCCACGCTCGGCTCGTCCACCGTGGGCTCCAGCACGACCGGCTCCTCCGCGGTGGGCTCCGCCACGACCGGCTCCTCCGCGGTGGGCTCCAGCACGGCTGGCTCCTCCGCGGTGGGCTCCGCCACGGCTGGCTCCTCCGCGGTGGGCTCCGCCACGGCCGGCTCGTCGTGCGTCGGCTCGATCGGCAGCTCGACCGGCAGCTCGACCGGCAGCTCGACCGGCGCAGCCTGGGCGGCCGCAGTGGCCTTGCGCGGCGCCCGCTTGCGCGGCGCCCTGGGCGGGGGGGCGGAGTCCTCGGCCGTCCCGAGCTCGGGCTGCGCACCCGGCAGGACGTCGGCGCTCGCCTTGCGGACCGTCTTTCGCGTCGCTCGCTTGCGCGGAGCAGGAGCAGCGGCTTCGGCCGGACCGTCGCCCGCATCCAGGGCGAAGGCGGAGTCCGCGTCACCTTCGGCAGCGGTGGGGGCGATGGGGGTGGTGGGTGTGGTGTCGTCGGGTGCCATCCGGCAGCCTCCTGTCCGCTGCGGTGCGATCCACATCCGGCCGAGGCCATCTCACCGCACGTCTGCGGTTCCGGTTACGTGCCTGCCGCTGGTGCGGCGGACGGAAGTCAGCTTGTTACACCCGGTCAGTTCGCGCCGTGCGCGGCTCCGGCTCAGGTGCCGTCGACCTTCTCGTCGGCAGCCAGTGGATCAGCCACCCTCGCGGTTGCTGTGTTGAGCGGACCCTGTGCAAGCCGCGTCACCAGTGGTGCGCGCGGGAGGTGCAGCTCGGCGATCTCACGCAGCGCGGTCAGAATGTCGTCGGGGCGAACGGCAGGTGTGGTGTGCCGTACGACCATGCGAAGTATCGCACAGTCCGGCGCTTCCCCGTCAGTCGACACGACGGCATACTCGATCGAGGCCCGCACGTCGCCATCGCGACCGACGTCGCAGGGGGTGAAGAGCGCGGAGCCGCCGCCGCGGCCAAGGTCCCGGACAAGTTGCGTTCCGCGTTCGGCCTGCACGTCGGCCACGGTGCCCTGGGCCCCCTCAGC
>CALMNV010000170.1 GCA_937873285.1 uncultured Intrasporangium sp.
CCCCGACGCCCCCGATGCCCCCGACGCCCCCGACGCCCCCGATGCCCCCGACGCCCCGGCCGGGCCGCTCCGGTGGAGGCGCCCGCACCGGAGCGGGTGGACGGCATACGGCCTCGGACGTCGGCTCTGGGAGAATGCCGGCATGGCCTCGCTCGCTGACATCCACCCGCCTCTCGCGCTCGGCGCCTTGGACGGGCGCTATCGCGGCGTCGTCGCCCCGCTCGTCGACCACCTGTCCGAGGCGGCGCTCAACCGCGCCCGGGTCCACGTCGAGGTCGAGTGGCTGCTCTTTCTCACCAGCGCCGGCGTGGTCCCCGGGGTGCGCGCCCTGACCGCCGACGAGCAGGCCCGGCTGCGCCGGGTCGTCGCCGACTTCGGGGCCGACGACGTGGCCGAGCTCGCCGCCCTCGAGCGGGAGACCGTCCACGACGTCAAGGCCGTCGAGTACTTCCTCCAGCGCCGCCTCGCCCGCATCGCTCCGGCCACCGAGGACCGCGGACTGGCCGAGCTGGTCCACTTCGGCTGCACGAGCGAGGACGTCAACAACCTCTCCTACTCGCTGCTCGTCAAGGGCGCCGTCGAGCAGGTCTGGCTGCCCCGAGCCACCGACGTGGCGGACCAGCTCGCCACGATGGCGCACGAGCTCAAGGACGTCCCGCTCCTCGCCCGCACCCACGGGCAGCCGGCGACGCCCACCACGCTCGGCAAGGAGCTCGCTGTGCTCGCCGCCCGGCTGCGCCGGCAGCTGGCCCGCATCGGTCGTCAGGAGTATCTCGGCAAGTTCAACGGTGCGACCGGCACCTTCGGCGCGCACAGCCTCGCGCTTCCCGGCGCCGACTGGCCCGCCGTCTCGCGGGACTTCGTCGAGTGCCTCGGCCTCACCTGGAACCCGCTGACCACCCAGATCGAGAGCCACGACTGGCAGGCCGAGCTGTATGCCGACGTGGCCCGGTGCAACCGGATCCTGCACAACCTCTGCACCGACGTGTGGACCTACATCTCGCTCGGCTACTTCGCCCAGGTGCGCGGCCAGGGCGCGGTCGGGTCGAGCACCATGCCCCACAAGGTCAACCCGATCCGATTCGAGAACGCCGAGGCCAACCTCGAGGTGAGCACGGCGCTGTTCGACGTGCTCGGGTCGACCCTCGTGGAGAGCCGCCTGCAGCGCGACCTCACCGACTCCTCGATGCAGCGCAACATCGGCACCGCCTTCGGGCACTCGCTGCTCGCCCTCGACAACGTGGCGCGGGGGCTCGCCGGCCTCGACGCCGTCCCGGAGGCGATGGCGGCCGACCTCGAGGCGAACTGGGAGGTGCTCGGCGAGCCGATCCAGTCGGTCATGCGCGCCCTGGGCGCGCAGGGCGTGCCGGGCATGGACGAGCCCTACGAGCGGCTCAAGGAGCTCACCCGAGGTCGCAGGATCGACGGCGACGCCCTGCGCGGGTTCGTCCGAGACCTCGGCCTGCCGCACGACGCCGAGGCGCGCCTGCTCGCCCTGACCCCGCAGACCTACACCGGCCTCGCCGGTCGGCTGGTGGAGGACCACCTGCGCTGAGCCGGGACGCCTCCCGCCCCAGGGCGGGCCCGCTCAGACCGTGACCTTGCCGTCCGGGGTGTCGAAGGTCACCGACATCAGACCCGGCGTGCCGTGCGGCGATACGAAGCTGACGTCCACCTCCACGGGCGTGAAGTCCTCGGAGAGGCCCAGCCATGCGCGCACCCGGGCCGGGTCGCCCGCGATCTGCAGCATGTCGATGCACACCTTGGTGTCCGCGCCCACCGCCGGGTGGACGTTCATGTCCTCCCACTGGATGAAGAACGGCAGCTGCGGGTCGGCGATGAGGCCCCGCACCCCCAGCTGACGCCAGCGCAGCTCGACACCGTCGGGCCGGTGCCGGTTGCCGGGCACCGACTGGCGGCCGAGGCGCCGCTCCGCGGGCCGGATGTCCTTGACCGCGACGACCCAGCCGAGCCAGCCGCCCCCCGCCTCCGAGCGGGCGCGCACGGCCTGGCCGAAGGGAGCCTTGTCGGACGCGGGGTGGTCGAGCACCTCGACCACCTCGACGTAGTTGTCGTTGGCCAACGGCAGGATGATGTTGCGGGTGCCGAAGCGCGGATGCACGCCACCGTCGACAGGCTCCACCCCGATCACTCCCGACAGCCGCTCCGCGGTGGCCCTCAGCCCGTCGCGACCCGCTGCATAGGAGACGTGGTCAACTCGCATGACGACATCGTGGCACACCCGAGCGGGTGCTCTTGACCACCCCTCGGCGACCCGTGCCGGCGGGCGCCTGCTCAGCCGCGCCCGGCACGCTGGCGCACCGCCTCGTAGAGCACGATCGCGGCGGCGACCGAGACATTGAGGCTGTTGACCGTGCCCCGCATGGGAATTCGCACCCGGTGGGCGGCGGCCGAGAGCATCCGCTCGTCGACGCCGTGCTTCTCGCCGCCGACGACCACGACGGTGCGGCCGCGGTAGTCGACGTCGGTGTGGAGGACCTCGGCCTGCGGCGTCGTCACGACGAGCGCCACGTCGTGAGCCGCGACCCAGTCGAGGACCTCCTCGGTCGGGGCCGCTGCGACGGGCACGGCGAAGACGGTGCCCTTGCTCGCTCGGACGACGTTGGGGTTGCCCCAGTCCGTGGCGGGGTCCGCGGCCACGACCGCGTCGACGCCGGCGGCGTCGGCGGTGCGCAGCATGGCGCCGAGGTTGCCCGGCTTCTCGAGGCCCTGCGCGAGCAGCCCGAGAAAGGCCGGGCGTCCAGCACCGAGCGAGCCCAGCGGCATGCCGACGTCGCCCACGACCGCGAGCAGGCCGTCGGGACCCTCGCGGTAGGCGACCTTCTCGAAGGCCGTGCGGGACAGGTGCACGACCTGCGAGCCGCGCTCGCGCGCGAGGTCGAGCACGTCACGCTGGTGGCCGATGTCCTGGGAGCCGGCGCGGCCGCCGGGGCTGAAGAGCTCCTCGCACACGTACACCGCCGCGGGGCGCACGCCGGCGGCGAGGGCGAGGGCGAGCTCCTCGTGACCCTCCACGAGGGTCTGGCCCGACTCCTGGCGGGCACGGCGCCGGCGCAGGGCGAGCAGGGCCCTGAGCCGGGGGTTGGCCAGTGAGGTGATGGTCGGCTCGGTCACGGTGCGGCACCGACCCGGGCGCCGCTGCAGGCCGGGTCGCCCGCGAGGCAGGGCTGCGGCTCCTCGGGCAGCCCGACGCGGGAGGCGATCGCGCACCCGGCGTCGACCCAGACGTCCCGCCGCCCGGGGTCGGCGGGACGGACGGCGGTGCGGATGCCGTGGAGCATCCGTCGCAGCGCGGGCTCGCCGGAGGTCATCAGGCTCCTGATGACCCCCGTGCCGATGGCCTCCGGGTCGACCGGTTGGGACACGAGCGGCGCCGGCTCACGTCGTCAGTCGCGCTGTGGCCTGGGACGAGACGCCCTCCCGGAACGGCACGCCCCGGCGGGCGGCGTCGGCGATTGCCGCGAGGACGGGGACGAGGCCGTCCTCGTCGACGTGACCCGCCACCTCGTCGGCCACCGCCTGGACCTCGTGCGGCGCGTTGCCCATCGCCACCCCCCACGCCGCCCAGTGCAGCATCTCCAGGTCGTTGCGCTGGTCCCCGCAGGCGACCGTGTGCTCGGGCTCCACCTGCAGCCGGCGCCGCACGAGCTCGAGCGCCGAGGCCTTCGACACGCCCTCCGGGTTGATGTCGAGCCACGCCGACCAGCCCACGGCATACGACACGCCGTGCAGCCCGGCCCGCTCGACCATCTCGAGGAACTCCTCCGGCGTCGACTCCGGCTGGCGCAAGGTGACGCGGGTGACCGGATGGGTGAGCAGCTCCTCCCACTCCACCTCACGGACCACACCCATGAGCTCCCCCTCGGGAAAGTGCCGGGAGACCTTGAAGCCGACGCCGTGCTCCTCGACGGCCACCCGAGCGCCGGGCAGCTCTCGCCGGAGCCGCTCGAGGATGGGCCGGGGGTCGAAGGTGACCTCCTCGATGACCGTGTAGCCACCGGGCAGCGCCGGATCGAGGCGCAGGGTCAGCGCTCCGTTGGCGCAGACGGCGAAGCCGGAGACGAGGCCGAGCTGCCGGAGCACCGGGACCGTCGCGATGATGGAGCGCCCGGTCGCCACGACGACGCACACCTCGTCGGGCATCCCGCGCACGGCGTCCCGCACGGCCACGGACAGCTCGCCCAGGTGGTTGAGGGTGGTGCCGTCGAGGTCGAGGGCGAGCAAGCGCTGGGCCATGCGGCCTACCGTAGCGGCGGTGCGGCGGCCGGATCAGCCGAGGTCGGCCAAGGCGTCGAGAACACCCCGGGAGAAGGTGGGATAGGCCCAGATCATCGAGCGCAGCGTGTCGAGCGGCACGCGGGCCTGCACCGCGACGGCGAGCGCTCCGATCATCTCGCCACCGGCCGGACCCATGGTGGTCGCGCCGACGAGGACGCCACGCTCGCCGTCGGCGACGAGCTTGATCAGCCCCTCGTTGCCGGCGCCGTGGATCCAGCCACGGCTGGTCTCCGGCAGGGAGGCGGTGCCGACAAGGACCCGCCCGAGCTGGTCGGCCGCCTGCTCCTGCGTCAGCCCGACGGAGCCCACCTCCGGGTCGGTGAAGGTCACGCGGGGCAGCGCCCGGTAGTCGGCGGCCGGTCCGTCCTGCCCGAGCACGTCACGCAGCACGATGTCGGCCTGATACATCGACACGTGGGTGAAGGCGCCCCTGCCCGTGAT
Source organism: uncultured Intrasporangium sp. (assembly GCA_937873285.1). Classification (GTDB taxonomy): domain Bacteria; phylum Actinomycetota; class Actinomycetes; order Actinomycetales; family Dermatophilaceae; genus CALMNV01. Next base: position 4,741 of record CALMNV010000170.1, read on the forward strand.
GTCACCGAGCGCCCACACGCCCTCGGTCACCCGGCAGCGCCCGTCGACGTCCACCGCTCGCGCCTCGGGGTCGACACCGAGGACGTCGAGGCCCACCTCGGCCACGTCGACGCGCCGGCCGGTCGCCACGAGCAGCCGCTCGGCCCGGATGCTCTCCCCGCCTCCGAGCGTGACCGCGATGCCGGAGCCGTCGCCGGCCACCCGCTCGGCTCGGGTGCCGGTCCGCGCCGTGATGCCCTCGCCGGCGAAGACACCGGCGAGCGCGCTTCCGGCCTCGGGCTCGTCCATGGGCAGGAGCCGGTCCGCCCCCTCGACGAGGGTCACCTCGACGCCGAAGCGTGCCATCACCTGGGCGAGCTCGCAGCCGATCGCCCCGCCTCCGAGCACGATGAGCGAGCGCGGCAGCTCGGTCGCCTCGACGGCCTCGCGGTTGGTCCAGTAGGGGACGCTGTCGATCCCCGGCACGGGTGGCACGGCGGGCCGGGTCCCCGTGTTGACGACGATCGCGCGCCGAGCGGCATACGGTGTGCCGTCGACCTCGACGCGCCCGGGTGCCACGATGCGCCCGGTGCCGCGCCGGAAGGTGGCGCCCTGCTCCTGCAGGCGCTCGACCGCGACGTGGTCGTCCCAGTCGTCGGTGGCCTCGTCGCGGACCCGCCTCGCCACGATGGACCAGTCGGGCTCGACCGGCCCGGCGCTGCCGGCCAGGCCCGGCACCCGCCGCGCCTCCTGCAGCGCCCCGGCCGCG
>CALMNV010000171.1 GCA_937873285.1 uncultured Intrasporangium sp.
GCCACCTCATGGTCGTCCTTGTCGACGAGCGCCCGGAGGAGGTCACCGACATGGAGCGCTCGGTCAAGGGCGAGGTCATCGCCTCGACCTTCGACCGGCCGGCCGAGGACCACACGACCGTGGCGGAGCTGTCGATCGAGCGGGCCAAGCGGCTCGTCGAGCTCGGGCACGACGTCGTGGTGCTGCTCGACTCGATCACGAAGCTCGGGCGCGCCTACAACCTCGCGGCCCCGGCGTCGGGGCGCATCCTCTCCGGCGGGGTCGACTCGGCCGCGCTCTACCCGCCGAAGAAGTTCTTCGGCGCTGCCCGCAACATCGAGAACGGCGGGTCGCTGACCATCATCGCCACGGCGCTCGTCGAGACCGGGTCCAAGATGGACGAGGTGATCTTCGAGGAGTTCAAGGGCACCGGCAACATGGAGCTGCGCCTGTCCCGCGAGCTGGCCAACCGCCGGATCTTTCCTGCGGTCGACATCAACAGCTCGGGCACGCGCCGGGAGGAGATCCTCCTTGCGGCCGACGAGCTGAAGATCATGTGGAAGCTGCGTCGGGTGCTGGCCGCACTCGACCCGCAGCAGGCTGTCGAGCTGCTCCTCGACCGGCTCAAGCGGACCCGGTCCAACTTCGAGTTCCTCACCCAGGTCCAGCAGACGAGCTCCGTTCGCCTCGACGACGAGTGACCTGGTCAGCCGGCCGCGATCGGCTGGCTGCCAGCGCACACGGCGGGGCGGTGCCGGGCGGCGCCGCCCCGCTGTGTGCCGCCACCTGTGTCCTTCGTCACACGCCCTTCGGCCCCGAGCCAGAACCGGACCGACTAGTGCGGATTGTCCGATATCTTCGGACCACCACTTTGTCGCAAGGAGACGCCGCGTGAGCACCACCGATCTCCCTCGGGTCCTCATTGCCGAGGACGATGCGGACATCCGCGACCTCGTCACGTTCAAGCTCACCCAGGCCGGCTATGTCATCGAGGCGTTCCCCGACGGCGCCAGCGCGTGGGAGGCCTTCCAGTCGAACCCGCCGCACCTCGCGGTGCTCGACATCATGATGCCGGGCCTGTCCGGCCTCGACGTGCTGCGGCGGATCAGGCAGAGCCAGCACTCCTCGGTGCCGGTCCTGCTGCTCAGCGCCAAGTCCCGGGACAGCGACGTCGACACCGGCTTCGCCGTCGGGGCGGACGACTACGTCGTCAAGCCCTTCAGCGCCCGCGAGCTGCTGCACCGGGTGAACGGCATGCTGGCCCGGTCACGGTGACTGTGGCGCCCGTGCTGGAGGGCGAGACCGTAGCGCTGCTCACCGCGGGCGTGCTGGGCGCGTGCGCGCTGCTCGTCGGAGCCGTCCTTCTCGTCAAGCTGCGTCGCACCGTCACCACCCGGCGTGAGGTCGCACTGCTCGCGGGCCTGCGTCCGACCCTCATCGAGGTGTCCGCCGACGAGGACGAGTCCGGCGAGGGCCGGGCGGCGCTGGGCAGCGTCACCGGCGCCGCCGGCCGGGCTCTCGACCGCCGCATCGTCACGATGCTGACCAAGATCCGCGGCCGCCCCGCCGAGCTGCTCGTCGAGGTGCTCCACGAGCACGGCGCGGTGAAGGCCGCGCGGACCGACCTCGTGGCGCGCTCGCCGGTGCGCCGGGCCCGCGCCGCCCAGGTGCTGGGCCTGACCCGCGACCCCGAGGCGGTGCCGGCGCTCGTGGCGGCGCTGCAGGACCCGGCCGGCGAGGTCCGCACCTCGGCGGCATACGCCTTGGGTCTCGTCGGCGATCCGGCCGGCGCCGCGCCGCTGCTGGCCGCCCTCGGCCGGCCCGAGCACGGGGTGCCGGCGAGCACCGCCAGCGACGCCCTGCAGGCGATGGGCCTGGGCATCTCCGGCGCGCTGCTCGAGGCCCTCCGCGCGGCCGACCCGCGCCCGCGCACCGTCGCGGCGCATGTCAGCGGCTGCGGCAGCTTCGTGCGGTCGGTCCCGGCGATGCGCGAGCTGCTCGACTCCGATCCCGACCTCGTCGTGCGTGAGACGTGTGCCGTCGCGCTGGGGCGCACCGGCGGGCGTGAGGACGTCGAGGTCCTCGCGCGGCACCTGGCTTCGTCGGAGCCGCCGTCGCTGCGGCGCACCTGCGTCCTGGCGCTGCGCGAGCTCGGGGACCCGGCCGCGGCGCCCGCCCTCGCGAGCCTGCTCGCGGACGACGATCCCCGGCTGGCCGAGTATGCGGCCGCGGCGCTGCTCGAGCTCGGACCGGCGGGACGCGCGACGCTGGCTGGCCACTGCGGCCCGGCGGTCGAGTCCGCCCGGCTCGTCGCCATGCTGCGCCAGGGGGTGCTGGTGTGACCGCGCCCAGCACCGACGAGGTGGTGCCGGTCGTGCGGGACGGCGTCGCCACGGTGATGCAGCTGTCCGCCCCGCCGATCCTCTCCTACTTCGTGCTCATCAACGCCGCGCTCCTCGTGCTCATCATCCTCGCCTACGTCGAGTTCCGCGCGCAGCAGCGGCGACGCGCGGCAGCGGTCGCGTGGGAGGGCGGTTCACTGGCCCCGGGCGTCTCGATGATCGTGCCGGCCTACAACGAGGAGGTGGGGATCGTCACGGCGGTCGTGTCGCTGCTGTCCTTGCGCTATCCCCGGCACGAGGTCGTGGTCGTCGACGACGGCAGCGCCGATGAGACCTTCGTGAGGCTGGAGCGAGCGTTCGGGCTCGTCGAGATCCCCCGCCGCCTGCCCGCGGACATCCCGACCCGGGGCCGGGTGCGCAGCGTCCACATCCCCCGCGACGGCCGCACCCCGCTCGTCGTGGTGCGCAAGGAGAACTCGGGCCGCTCCGACGCCATCAACGTCGGCATCAACGCCGCGAGCGAGCCGCTGGTGGCCATGGTCGACGCCGACTCCATCCTCGAGCCCGATGCTCTGCTCCACGTCACCCGACCCTTCGCCGACGACCCGACGCGGATGGTGGCCACGGGGGGCGCCATCCGGCCGGTCAACGGCAGCAAGGTCGCGTCCGGCCGGATCGTGCGGGTGGAGATGCCGCGCACCTGGCTGCCGCGCATCCAGGTCGTCGAATACCTGCGCGCCTTCCTCCTCGGGCGGACCGGCTGGTCGCGGCTGCACTCGCTCATCCTGATCAGCGGCGCGTTCGGGCTGTTCCGGCGCGACGTCGTCGTCGAGGTGGGCGGCCTCGACCCGGACAGCATCGGGGAGGACTTCGAGCTCGTGCTGCGGATCCACCGACGCCTGCTCGACGAGCGCCGGGACTACCGGGTGGAGTTCGTGCCCGAGCCGGTGTTGTGGACCGAGGTGCCCTCCACGTTCCGGGTGCTGCGCAACCAGCGCCGGCGGTGGCACCGCGGACTGTGGGAGACGCTCTGGGCCTACCGCGGCATGCTGTTCCGGCGCCGCTACGGCCGCGTCGGGTGGCTTGCGCTGCCGTACTACTGGGTCTTCGAGCTGTGCGCGCCGCTGCTCGAGCTGTTCGGCCTCCTCGTCGTGCCGCTGGGGCTCGCGCTGGGACTCGTCGACGTGGCGTATGCCGCCCTCTTCCTCCTGCTCGCCTACGCCCTCGCCATCCTCGTCACCCTCGCCGCGATGCTCGTCGACGAGTGGGCCTTCCACCGCAACGAGCGGTGGCGAGCCGTCGCCATCACCATCGCTGCGGCCATCCTGGAGAACGTCGGCTACCGCCAGCTCACCGTCTGGTGGCGGCTCGAGGGCTGGTGGGCCAGCCTGCGCAGGCGACAGCAGGTCTGGGGCGTGATGACCCGCACCGGCTTCGACGAGGAGGCCGCGTGATGTGTCGGGGCAGGGCACTGGCAGACGGGTCCGTCGTCCGCCGGGTCCAGGTGACCGCGTTGCTCACCCTCGCCCTCCTCGGCGTGGCGGGCACCTCCACGATGCTGGCCGGGCGCGTCGAGAACGACCTGGACGCAGCGCTGTCCCTGGCCGTGATTCCGGCACTGGACGCCAACAGCCGCGCGCTGGTCGCGATGACAGCCCTGGACAAGGAGTGGGAGTACGGCCAGACCGAGCTCGTGCCGGGCCGGATAGTCGCTGCGACGGGTCGAGCAACGGTGCGAAAGGAGCTGACCAGGCTGCAGGAGCTGCTGCGCAGCCCCACGGTTGCCGCCTCGGACCATGCCGTGCTCGACCCGATCGCATCGAGTGGTCGCGCGGCGGCGGCGAGGTGGTTCACGGCGATCGACGTGGCCGACGCGACGCCCTCCGACACAGCCGCCGGACAAAAGGCCGCCACGGCCGCCCGTCGCGCCTTCGCCGACTTCGTCGAGGCCAACGGCTGGTTGCAGACCGACCTCAGGGCAGTCCGTGACCGGCTGGCCGGGCAGGCGACGCGCACCGAGCGCCGGCGGGAGGCCATCGCGGTGTGGGTGATGCTGATCTCCGGCCTCGTGGTGGGGGGCGGGGCCCTCAGCGTGAGCCGTTCGCTCGGGGGGCCGCTTGACCGGCTGAGGGCTGTCGTCCGCCGCCAACGGGAAGGCGATGTCACGGCGATGGCCGACGCCAACCGCGGTCCTCTCGAGCTGCGCGAGCTGGCCCGCGACGTCAACGACCTCACCCGTGCCAACAGCCGGCTGCACGACGAGCAGTCCGAGGTGCTGCGCCTGCACCAGCTCGTCCTCGAGGTGGCGGCCGACCTGGGGCGCTGCACCGACGTCACCAGCGCGCTGGAGCTCGTGTGCACGCGGCTGGGCACCGGGCTCGGTGCGGACCGCGTGCTTTACTACTCCGTCGCGAACGCCTCGTCCGGGGTGCAGGACCGGGCCGACTGGCAGCGCGAGCCGCTGCCGCCGCTGCCGCCGCTTCCCCGGTCCGTGACCCGCAGGATCCGACCGCTCAACCGCGCCCTGCGCAGCGGCGGGGGCTATCTCGCCGTCGAGGACCTGCTCGCCGAGCCGGCGGCGAGCGACCCCAGGGCCGTGGCGCTCCACCGGGCGACGGCCGGCTGGTCGGTCCTGCTGCTGCCGGTCGGCTCGGGCGCCCGCGCCCTCGGCGTGCTCGCCGCCATCATGGTCGACCGGCCGCGGACATGGCGCCAGGCGGAGGTGCAGGCGGCTCAGCAGTTCGCCAACATCGCCGCCGAGACCGTCGCCCAGATGCGGCTCGCCGAGCTGCAGGAGGAGCAGGTCCGCCGACTCACCGAGCTCGACCGGCACAAGACCGACTTCATCGGGACGGTCAGCCACGAGCTGCGCACCCCCCTCACCTCCATCAAGGGCTACGTCGAGCTGCTCCAGGACGGCGACTTCGGGGAGCTCGACCCCGCCCAGCGCAGCGCTCTCGGCGTCGTCGGCCGCAACGCGGTGCGGCTCGCGGGACTCATCGAGGACCTGCTCGTGCTCAACAAGATCGAGTCGTCGGGCCTCAGCCTGGCGCGGCACGACGTCGCCGTCACCGACCTCGTCGGGGCGGTCGTCGACACCATCCGGCCGATGGCGGCTGCCGGGGACGTGGTCGTGCGGTGCGAGGAGATCGCCGAGGACCTGAGTGTCAACGTCGACCGGGGCCAGCTCGAGCGGGTCCTGATCAACCTCGGGTCCAACGCGGTCAAGTTCACCCCGCCCGGCGGGAGCGCGACCTTCGCAGCGACCCGGGTCGACGGTCACGTCGAGATCTCGGTCGCCGACACGGGCATCGGAATTCCGGCAGCCGACCTCTCGCGCCTCTCCGAGCGCTTCTTCCGGGCAGGCAACGCCCAGTCGGCCGCCATTCCGGGCACCGGACTCGGCCTGACCATCGTGCGCACGGTGGTCGAGGGCCACGGCGGCACCCTGAGCGTCTCCTCGGTGGAGGGCGAAGGCACCACCATGCGGGTGCTGCTGCCACGGACCGGTGCTCAGGGGGGCACGCGACCGGCCGAGGAGATCACCGCGGGAAGCACCGTGACGGCCCCAGAGCGCAGGCGCCGGCGTGAGGCGGGAGTGTGACGGCGGCCGGCGGGAACATCCGCACGCCGCCGGCGGTTTGAGGCAGGGTGCGCCACTCTGGCACACTTGACCCTCGGACCGGTTCACGGTGAGCACGCTCGCGACGACGAAGCCTGCGACGACGCCGACCCGGCCACCCACCTCGAGGAGAACCGCCTGTGAAGAAGGACCTGCACCCCGACTACGTGGAGACCGCGGTGACCTGCACCTGCGGCAACTCGTTCACCACCCGCAGCACTGCGAAGTCCGGCGCCATCTCGGCCGACGTCTGCTCGCAGTGCCACCCGTTCTACACGGGCAAGCAGAAGATTCTCGACACCGGTGGGCGGGTCGCCCGCTTCGAGGCGCGCTACGGCCGGAAGGCCGCGAAGTAGCTCTCCGGCACGCCGGCCCAGCGACGAGCAGTCGCAGGGCCGGCGTTCGCGTTCCCGCCTCTGCCCGCGTCACCCGAAGGAGCAGGTGAGCCCTCGCCGTGCGAACGTCAGTGCAGTCCATCCTCGACGAGTACGCCGACCTCGAGCGACGGCTCGCGGACCCCGCGGTCCACTTCGACCTCGACCTCGTGCGCACCCTCAACAAGCGGTATGCCGCCCTCTCGGCGACCGTGGCTGCGGCCCGCGCGTGGCAGGCCGCCGGTGACGACCTCGGCGCCGCCCGTGAGCTGGCCACCGAGGACGCGGGGTTCGCCGCCGAGGTGCCGGCGCTGGAGGCCACGCTCGTGCAGGCAGAGGAGGCGCTGCGGCGCCTGCTCATCCCTCGCGACCCCGACGACGACCGCGCGGTCATCCTCGAGGTCAAGGCAGGGGAGGGTGGCGACGAGTCGGCCCTCTTCGCCGGCGACCTGCTGCGGATGTACCTGCGCTACGCAGAGCGCCGGGGCTGGCAGGCCAGCGTCGAGGACGCCACCGAGTCCGACCTCGGCGGCTACAAGGACGTCCGGGTCTCGATCCGCAGTCGGGGCGCCCCGGGTCCGGACGAGGGTCCGTGGGCCCGGCTGAAGTACGAGGGCGGCGTCCACCGGGTGCAGCGCGTGCCGGTGACCGAGTCGCAGGGCCGGATCCACACCTCGGCAGCCGGGGTGCTGGTCATGCCGGAGGTGCAGGACGTCGCGGAGGTGGACCTGCAGCCCGCCGACCTGCGGATCGACGTCTATCGCTCGTCAGGCCCGGGAGGGCAGAGCGTCAACACCACCGACTCCGCGGTGCGGATCACGCACCTGCCCTCGGGCCTGGTCGTCTCCTGCCAGAACGAGAAGTCCCAGCTGCAGAACAAGGAGGCAGCGCTACGCGTCCTGCGGGCCCGCCTGCGCCAGCTCGCTCAGGACGAGGCCGACGCGGACGCCTCGGCCGCCCGCCGCTCCCAGGTCCGCACGGTCGACCGGTCGGAGCGGATCCGCACCTACAACTTCCCCGAGAACCGGGTCTCCGACCACCGCACCGGCTACAAGGCCTACAACCTCGACGTCGTCCTCGACGGCGACCTCGACCCGGTCGTGCAGTCGGCGCTCGACGCCGACGAGGCCGCCAAGCTGGCCGAGCTGGCCCGCCCCGCGCCGTGACGGACCTGCGGCAGGCGGTGCGCGACGCCACGGCCGTGCTCTCTCGCGCGGGGATCGCCTCGGCTGCGTCCGACGCGGTGGTGCTGGCGGGGCATGTGCTCGCGGTCGAGCCCGCCGAGGTGCGCCGCTGGCTCGTCCTTGGCGGCCGGGAGGTGCCCGAGTCGTATGCCGCCCTCGTCGCCGAGCGCGCCCGCCGGGTGCCGCTGCAGCACCTCACCGGGTGCGCCCCCTTCCGCAGGCTCTCGCTCGCCGTCGGTCCCGGGGTGTTCGTGCCGCGCCCGGAGACCGAGGTCCTCGTCGACCTGGCCCTGCACGAGGTCGACCGGCTGGTCTCGGACGACGGCGCGGACGGGCGCGGGGGCGGGCTCGTGGGTGGGGGCGGCATACGGCTCGTGGACCTCTGCGCCGGCTCGGGAGCCATCGCGCTCGCGGTCAAGGACGAACGCGCTG
>CALMNV010000172.1 GCA_937873285.1 uncultured Intrasporangium sp.
GTGCGCGAGCGGGCCCAGCACCTGTCGTTCGGCGAGTTCTCGAGCAAGTTCGCCGGCGTCACCGACAAGGCGCCCTTCCTCGGCCCGTCGACGATCCGCAAGGCCGAGCCGGGCACGCTGGCCACCCCCGAGGCGGAGGCCGGCGTCGACGTCTACGCCTGGCCGCACAACGAGACGTCGACGGGCGTCATGGCGCCCGTGCGCCGCGTCGAGGGCGCCGACCCGGACGCGCTCGTGCTCGTCGACGCCACCTCGGGCGCCGGCGGCCTGCCGGTCGACCTCACCGAGGCCGACGTCTACTACTTCGCCCCGCAGAAGTGCTTCGCCTCCGACGGCGGCCTGTGGCTCGCGGCCTTCTCCCCCGCCGCCCTGGCCCGGGTCGACGAGATCGCCGCGAGCGGCCGCTGGGTGCCTGACTTCTTCAGCCTGCCCACGGCCATCGACAACAGCCGCAAGGACCAGACCTACAACACGCCGGCGGTCGCCACCCTCGCGATGCTCGCCGCCCAGCTGCGCTGGCTCAACGAGCAGGGCGGCCTCGACTGGGCGACGGCGCGGACCAAGGACTCGAGCGAGCGGCTCTACGCCTGGGCCGAGCAGACGGCATACACGACGCCGTATGTCGCGGACCCGGCCGCCCGCTCTCGCGTCGTCGGCACCATCGACCTCGACGAGGCTGTCGACGCGGCCGCGGTCGCCTCGACGCTGCGCGCGAACGGCGTCGTCGACGTCGAGCCCTACCGCAAGCTCGGGCGCAACCAGCTGCGTGTCGCGATGTTTCCGGCCGTCGACCCCGAGGACGTCACCCGGCTCACTGGGTGCGTCGACCACGTCGTCGCCGCGCTGAGCTGACCCGGGCTCGGGTCCGGAGGCCGCAGCGGCCCAGGCGCAGCGGCCCAGGCGCAGCGCCGCGGGTCAGCGCCGCACCAGGGCCGCCACGACGGCGATGAGCAGCAGCAGCGCCAGCGCGGCCACGGTGAGGCGATGGCGGAACTTGGCGCTCACCTGCTCACCCCTGGCCCGCCGGCGCGTCGCCGAGCAGGGGCCGCTCCTCGCCCGCGAGGCGCAGGCGCAGGCGGGGGCGGCGACGCAGCGTCAGGCTCACCCGCATATTCTCGTGCCGGGCGAGCCAGACCGCCACGACGAGCAGGCTGACCCCGACCATGACGGTGCCGATCGCGATGGTCCACCGTGGGCCCCAGGCGTCGCCGACCCACCCGACGAGGGGTGAGCCGAGGGGGGTGCCGCCCATGAGGATCGCCATGTAGAGCGCCATCACCCGCCCGCGCATGATCGGGTCGACGGAGAGCTGCACCATGGCGTTCGCGGTCGTCAGCGCGGTGAGCGCCGCGAGGCCGGTCGGCACGAGCAGGGCCGCGAAGAGCAGGTAGCTCGGGGCGAGGGACAGCAGCGCGGTCGAGACGGTGAACCCGGCGAGCGCGAGCAGCAGCACCCGCAACCGCGGCCGGGCGCGGCGGGCCGAGAGCAGCGCCGCCGTGAGGGAGCCGAGGGCGAGGATGGAGCCGAGGATGCCGAACTCCCCCGGGCCCTTGGCGAAGACCTTGGTCGCCATGAGGGCCATCGTGACCTGGAAGTTCATGCCGAAGGTGCCGAGCATGAAGACGAGAAAGAGCACGAGGAGGATGTCCGGGCGCCCCCGCACGTATCGCAGGCCCTCCTGGATCTGTCCCTTGCCGCGGGCCCGGGGCGCGGGGCTCAGCTCGGCGGCGTTGAGCCTGGCCAGGGCGGCGAGGACGAAGAGGAAGCTCGCGGCGTTGACGAAGAGCGCCGGGGACAGGCCGAACCAGGCGATGACGAGGCCCGCCACGCCCGGCCCGATGAGGCGCCCGAGGTTGAACGAGGCGCTGTTGAGCGCGACGGCGTTGGACAGGTGGTCGTGGTCGACCATCTCGGAGACGAACGCCTGGCGGGCCGGGTTGTCCACCGCCGTCGCGACGCCCTGCACGAGGGCGAGCGCGTAGACGTGCCAGAGCTGCACCATGCCGTATGCCGTGAGCACGGCCAGTGCGAGGGCCGTGAGCAGCAGCACGCTCTGGGTGACGACGAGGGTGCGGCGCTTGGGGAAGCGGTCGACGAGCATGCCGGCCCACGGGGCGAGCAGGAGGAACGGCAGGAACTGCAGACCGGTGACCGTGCCGAGCGCGATGGCGGAGTGGTCGGTCAGCACGGTGAGCACGAGCCAGTCCTGCGCGACGCGGCCCATCCACGTGCCCACGTTGGACACGATGGCGCCGGACGCGTAGATGCGGTAGTTGCGGATGCCGAGCGAGTGGAAGGTGGGGCTCATTCGTTCGCCACCGTGGCGAGGACGTCTCGGGCCCGGGTGAGGATGTCGAGCTCCTCGGGGCTCAGGCCCTGGAAGCGCTCCAGCATCCACGCGTCACGCTGGCGGCGGACACGGCCGAGCGCCTTGCGCCCCACGGGGGTCAGGGACAGGATCACCTGTCGGCCGTCGGCAGGGTCGTCGGTCCGGTCGACGTAGCCGCCGGCGACGAGCCCCGCCGTGGTGCGCGTCATGCTCGGAGCGGACACGCGCTCGATGTCGGCCAGCTCACGGTTGGTCCGCGGCTGCCCGTCGAGGCGGGCGAGGACGGAGAACTGGCTGGGGGTGAGCTCGCGGTCGGACTCGTAGCGGACTCGGCGCGAGATCCGCATGCACACGAGGCGCAGGTCGCTCGCCAGCCGCGCGAGCTCGCTCCGGGTCAGGGGCTGGGTGCTCATGGCGGTCCTCGCAAGCGCTGTCGTCGGACCATTAGCGTAACTCATTAGTCTTGCTAACGATCAGGCGGACGCCCCTATTCCGCGCGACGACTCGCTGCAGCGACGCCGCGGGTCGCCCGGTCAGCGGGTGAGCAGCTGCTCCAGCGGCGCCTTGACGAAGTAGACGACGAAGAGGGCCGACACCGCCCAGAGCAGCGGGTGGATGCGCGAGGCATGGCCCTTCGCGATCCGGACCAGCACCCAGGCGATGAACCCCGCGCCGATGCCGACGGTGATGTTGTAGGTGAACGGCATGAGGATGATCGTCAGGAAGGCCGGGATGCCGACCTCGAGGTCGCTCCAGTCGATGTTGGTGACCTGCTGCATCATGAGGAAGCCGACGATGACGAGGGCGGGGGCGGCGGCCTCCGAGGGCACGATGGCGAAGAGCGGCGCGAGGAAGGTCGCGAGCAGGAAGAGGACGCCGGTGACGATCGCGGCGAGACCCGTGCGCGCACCCTCGCCGACGCCGGAGGCCGACTCGATGTAGGACGTGTTGCTGCTCACGCCGCCCGCGCCGCCCGCGACCGCTGCCAGCGAGTCGACGATGAGGATCCGCTCGGTGTTCGGGGGGTTGCCCTCCTCGTCGAGCAGCCCGGCCTCCCCGCCGATGGCCACGATCGTGCCCATCGTGTCGAAGAAGTCGGCCAGCAGGAGGGAGAAGACGAACATCACGGCGGTGACGATGCCGAGCTTGTCGAAGGAGCCGAGCAGGTTGAACTGGCCGAGGATGCCGAGGTCCGGGGTGTTGGTGATGCTCGACGGCCACGCGGGCGCGGTCAGCGACCACGCTTCGGGGTTGGTGAGCACGCCCTGGTCGTTGTACACCCGGGGACCGATCGAGAAGACGCTCTCGAGCAGCATCGCCAGGGCCGTGGCGGCCGCGATGCCGATGAGGATGGCGCCCTTGACCTGACGGATGAGCAGCACGGCGATGAGGAAGACGCCGACGACGAACACCAGCGTCGGCCAGCCGTTGAGGTTGCCGCCGATGCCCAGCTCGCTCGGCACCGCCCCCGGGGACGAGGGACGCCGCGCGAACCCGGCGTCGATGACGCCGATGAACGCGATGAACAGCCCGATCCCGACCGAGATCGCGACCTTGAGCGGTGGCGGGATCGCCCGGAAGACCGCCTTGCGGAAGCCGGTCATGACGAGGACGGTGATGATGATCCCCTCGATGACGACCAAGCCCATGAGGTCGGCGAAGGTGATCTTCACGGTGGCCGCGTGGGTGAGCACCATGCTCGCGATGAGCCCGTTGATGCCCAGACCGGCTGCGAGGGCGATCGGGAAGTTGGCGACGACGCCCATGAGGATCGACATGACCCCGGCGATGACGGCAGTGCCGACGGCGACGAGCAGCTTGCTCTCGTTGAGGTCGCTCACTCCGCCGATGTAGTTGCCCGAGCCGTCCTTGATGCCCGAGAGGATGATCGGGTTGAGCACCACGATGTAGACCATGGTGAAGAACGTGACGACGCCGCCTCGGACCTCCCGCGCGATGGTGGACCCCCGCTCGGAGATGCGGAAGAAGCGGTCGAGTCCGGTGGGTGCCGGGCGCGTGGCGGTGGAGGTCGACGACATGGTGCACGAGGGTAGTGGGCGGCACGCCAGCCCGGCACTCGCGTCCGTTTCGGGGCCACGTCAGCGGCGGCAACGGCCCGGGAGGGTCACGGACCCGAGGCCCGTGGAGGGTTGTGGCCCCCCTGAGGGCCACAACCCTCCACGACCGCCAGCGACGCACGTCGACCGCGTGGCGCGCGACTAGGGTTGGCCCGTGACGCAGGAGCAGGTCCCGGCCCGGCCAGATGCGCCGGAGCAGCTGGCACCGATCCACCTGCCCATGCTCCGGATCGTCGGGGTGGGCGCCCTCGCCTGGGCGGCTGCCCTCGCCGTCGTCCTCCTCGTGCCGGCACTGCACGAGGGCGAGCGGGCCTGGTGGCCGTGGGCCTGCGTCTCCGGCCTCGTGCTCGGCGCGCTGGGCTGGGCCTACCTTCGGCGAGGGCGTGGCAACGCCGCAGACGCCTGAGTCGGGTCAGGCCACACCCCGGCCCTCGGTCAGCCCCGGCCCTCGGTCGGCCCCGACCCGTCCTCGCCGTCCTGCGCCGGAGCCGGACTCTCGGGCCCAGCGCGAAGGACCGGCTCGAGGTCGACGGCAAGGTCGTCGAGGATCGGGCCCGTCACGCGGCCTTCATCCAGCACGTCCACGTCGGTCTCCGAGTGGGCGCCGCACCCATGGTCGAGCGAGACGACCCGGCTGTCCGAGGGGGACCACTCGTTGGCGCACACGCCGAAGATCGCACGCAGGGCGCCGGGCATCGGCACGAAGTAGCCGCACGTCGAGCACCGCGCGCTCGCCTTGAGCGCCACCTCGGCTCGAGGCCCGCCCTTCCCGGCATACCAGCGGGTGGCGGCCGCCTCCCGGCCGAGGCGCGAGAGCACCCGAGGACGACCCAGACCGAGCTCGAAGATGGCGAGCCGGTCGACCTCCTCCTCCCCCGTCGCCTCGAACCCCGCCTCGAGGTAGGGGTCGTCGGCCTTCAACGGCAGCACGTCGCCGACCCCGACGTCCCCGGGCGCCAGCCGGTCGGCATACGGCAGCCACTCCGGGGCAAGGACCGCCTCCGGCCCCGGCAGCAGGTTGGTCTCGCACACCGTCGCCACCTTGCCCCGCGAGACCCGGGCGAGGCTCACCCCCCAGCGCCAGCCGACATAGCCGGCCGACGTGCACGCGAACCAGTGCATCGCCAGGCGCTCACTGAGCATCTCCATGCCGAGGTGCTCGCCCACGGTGCCCGGCTCAGCGACGCCCTCCAGGGCGGCGCGCGCGAGCTCGACGGCGCCGAGGAGCGTGGCGTCCGGCTTGGCGGCGACGGCGGCGGGCACGGCTCAGGCCTCGAGGTCGGCAGCGACCGCGCGCAGGACCGCCGCGACGCGGGCGGCGACCTTCTTGTCGGGATAGTGGCCCTTGCGCAGGTCGGTGCTGACCTTGTCGAGCAGCTGCATGACGTCCTCGATGATGACGACCATGTCCTCGGCGGGCTTGCGGTCGCGCTCGCGCCGGTTGGCGGCCACGGAGGGCGCGGGCTCGAGCAGCTTGACCGACAGCGCCTGCGCGCCGCGGCGACCTTCGACGATGCCGAACTCCACACGGGCGCCGTTCTTGAGGGTCTTGACCCCGGCGGGAAGCGCGTTGGCATGGACGAAGACGTCGCCGCCGTCGTCGTCGGAAAGGAAGCCGAAGCCTCGCTCCTCGTCATACCACTTGACCTTGCCAGTAGGCACTGTCCACCTCTTGCTCGTCGCAGGGAGGCGGCTGCCCACCCCCGCACGGCCGACGACCGGCCGCATCGCCACCAGCCTAACCGGCGCCTGCCACCCGGTTTTCCGCAGCGGCGCCGGCGCCCGGCGCGGCAGTCGGCGAGATGCCCCAGGTGCCCGTCCACTCGTCGCCCGGCTCGAGCAGCACCAGCGAGTCACCGGAGTTGAACGCGTCCGCCGGGCAGGTCAGGGGCTCGACGGCCACCCCGCCGGTGTCCTTGCGCAGGTGCCCGGCCCCGGTGAAGACCTGCAGCCAGGCGAAGGCGGAGTCCGCCCAGACGGTCGCCTGCGCGCCGTCCGGCAGGGCGAGCGTGACCCGCCACCGGCCGTCGCCGTCACGCACCACCCCGGTGTATGCCGTGTCGAGCAGCTGCGCCCCGATCGCCCGAGGGGTGCGGAAGTCGTATGCCGTGCCGTCCACCGGAGAGGTCGCCACCGGCAGGCTGCGCTCGTCGACCTCCACCCACGAGGCGGCCGGCACCGTCAACACCGTGTCCTCGACGCGGCCCGAGCCGGTCGCGAGGTAGGGGTGCGCGCCGTAGCCGAAGGGGGCGGTCCTCGACCCGACGTTGCGGGCCGCCGCCGTGACGACGAGCCCCCCGTCGTCCACGACGTAGGTCGTGCGCAGGTCGAGGAAGTGGTCCCAGCCGGGCTGCGGATGCAGCCGGTAGCCGACCGTGACCGAGCACGGCTCGTGCTCGATGAGCTCCCACAGCGCCCACCTCGCCAGCCCGTGGCTCGCGTTGTGCTTGGCGACCTCCGTCACGGCCAGCTGGTGCTCGGCGCCGGCGAAGGCATAGCGGCCGTCGCGGATCCGGTTCGGCCACGGCACGAGCTGCTGCCCACGCCCGGAGCGGCACGGCTCCTGCGGCCCGTAGCCGGCCACGACGTCACGCCCGCCCACTGTGTAGCTGCGCAGCCCCCCGCCCACCTCGACGACCGTCGCCTCCTGCTCGCCGAGCCCGATGCTCCACTGCAGACCGGTGGGAGGAGGCGGTCCGGCAGCCGACGTCGTCATGCGCTGACGGTACCCGCCCGCAACTACGGTGGGCTGGTGCCCACCTCGAGCCGCAGCCTCGCCGACGACATCCGCGGCCGCAGCGACGCCGAGCTGAGCCGGCTCGTCCTGGCGCGCCCCGACCTGGCCCGCCCGGCACCGGCGGACCTGACCAGCCTCGCCGCCCGGGCCAGCACCAGGGCGAGCGTGCAGCGGGCGGTCGAGTCCCTCGACCGCGGGCACCTCGAGGTGCTCGAGGCCCTCGTCGTGGCGGGTGAGCAGCCCCACCACCTGCAGCTGCTCGCGTTGCTCGGCGCCGCCGACGAGGAGGACGCCGTCACGGCATACGTCGAGGACCTGTGGCACGCCGCCCTGCTGTGGCGCGGGCCGGAGGGCCACCACGTCGTGCGCACCGTCCCCGAGGTGCTCGGTCAGCACGTGGCCGGGCTCGGGCCGCCGGTCGGCGAGCTGCCGGGCGCACCGGGGTCGTCGGCGCACGAGGTGCTGACCGAGCCGGCACAGCTCGGCGCCGTCCTCGAGACCGCTCCCGAGGCGGCTCGGCGCATGCTCGCCAAGATGACCTGGGGTCCTCCGGTCGGCGTCCTGCCCCAGCGCAGGCCCGCGTCCGATGCGGCGCGCTGGCTGCTCGAGCATCGGCTGCTCGTTCCCGTCTCCGCTGACCGGGTGACCCTGCCGCGGGAGGTCGGGCTGGCGCTGCGCGGCGGCCGGCTGCACCGCGGGACCTCGCTGCGGCCGCGGACGATGCACACCCGTCCCGTCCCGCTGCCCTCGGTGGACCCGGCCGCCGGCGGAGCGGCCAGCGACCTGCTGACGCGTGTCGACGAGCTGACCTCGGCGTGGGGCGCGCAGCCACCTCGGGTGCTGCGCGCCGGCGGGCTCGCGGTGCGTGACCTCGGCCGGTTGCACCGGGAGCTCGCGCTCGACCCCGGACACGCGGCCTTCCTCGTCGAGATCGCGTATGCCGCCGGGCTCGTCGGCGACGACGGGGAGGTGGTGCCGGTGTGGGCTCCCACGGCGGAGGTCGACGAGTGGTCGACCTCGGAGGCCGGGCATCGGTGGGCCTCTCTGGCCGCGGCGTGGCGGGTGACCACCCGCGCTGCCCACCTCGTGGGTCGGCGCACCGCCGGGGCGGCCTCGGCGAACGCGCTGGGCCCCGACGTCCAGTGGCCCGCGATCCGGGCGATCCGTGCCGAGGTGCTGCAGGAGCTCGCCGCCACGCCGGAGGGCGCCGCGGTCGATCCGCCCGATGTCGTCGAGCGCCTGCTGTGGCGACGTCCGCTGCGGCCCCAGCCGGTTGTCACGCTTGCCGTGGAGGCGGTGCTGCGCGAGGCCGAGTGGCTGGGGGTGACGGGCCGCGGCGCCCTCTCGTCCGCCGGTCGCGTCCTCGCAGGCGGGTCGGGAGGCGAGCGTGACGAGCTGGCCGCGGCGATGTCGGCGCACCTGCCGGCCCCCGTCGACCACGTCCTCGTGCAGGCCGACCTGACCGCGGTGGCTCCCGGACCGCTCGAGCCCAGCCTGTCCTCGTTCCTGCGACTCGCCGCCGACGTGGAGTCCCGGGGCGGGGCCACGGTCTACCGCTTCACCGGCGAGTCGGTGCGCCGCGCGCTCGACGCGGGCTGGAGCGCAGCTGAGCTCATCGAGACGGTGCGCCGCTCCAGCCGCACCCCGGTGCCGCAGCCGCTCGACTACCTCGTGCGGGACGTCGCGCGCCGGCACGGGCAGGTGCGGGTCGGCGGCGGCGCGGCATACCTGCGCTCCGACGACGAGTCGATCCTCGACACGATGCTCGCCTCACGGGAGCTCGCGCCGCTGCGGCTGCGGCGGGTCGCGCCCACCGTGCTGGTGTCACCGAGCGATCCCGGCGTGCTCGTGGAGATGCTGCGCGACGCCGACTTCGCGCCCGTGCTCGAGGGGTGCGACGGGTCGGTCGTCGTCGCGCAGGCGGCGCCTCGGCGGGCCGGCGGGGCGCGCCGGCGGCCCGACGCGACGGTCAGGCCGGTCGACGAGGCCTTCACCGCCCAGCTCGTGGCGGGGCTGCGGGCAGCGGAGGCGAGCGCGCAGCAGCGCCGGTCGCTGGAGGAGGCCCGGACCGGGCCCCGGATCCCGGCCACTGACCCGGTGGTGACGCTGGCGCTGCTCCGCGAGGCGGTCGCAGGCCGTCATGGAGTCTGGATCGGCGTGACCGACCGCGGCGGGGCGACGACCCGCCACCTCGTCCATCCGTGGCGCGTCGAGGCGGGACGGGTGTGGGCGACGGACGCCGCCGGCCACGAGCGCTCCTACTCGGTGCACCGCATCACCGGCGCCACCCTGGACCCGTCCTGACCCACCCCCCGCCCCCCGGTCGAGTGGCCACTTCCGCACACC